>DATHJG010000197.1:0-7038 GCA_035489875.1 Solirubrobacteraceae bacterium
CGATCTGTCCGGGTCCGGAGGGATCCTCGTCACGGATTCGGGCGGGAACGCCCTGCTCCGCGTGAGCCCGTCCGGGCAGGTGAGGACGGTGGCCGTCTTCCCGTTCGCCCAGACCCTCGCGCCGCCGTTCCTCGGGCTCCCCCCGGGCACGCAGGTCGCGTATCAGCCGGTCCCGACCGGCGTCGTGCGGGCGCCCGGCGGCCTGGCCTACGTCGGCCAGCTCACCGGCTTCCCGTTCCCGGCCGGCGCCGCGAACGTCTTCCACGTGGCGGGCGGCGGTCAGCCGGAGGTGCATGCGAGCGGCTTCACGAACGTCGTCGACGTCGCGCGCGCGCGGAACGGCGACCTCTACGCGCTGCAGATCACCACGACCGGACTCGCGGGGCCGCCGTCGCCGGGCAAGCTCGTGCGCGTCGCCGCCGACGGGACGCAGACCGAGCTGGCCGCCGGCGAGCTGGACCACCCGACCGGGATCGCCGTGGCGAAGAACGGCGACCTCTACGTTGCCAACCGCGGCGGGTCGCCGAACAACGCGCAGATCGTGAGGATCTCCCCCACCGGCTGAGGCGCGGTGCTCAGTCGTAGAACTCGGGCGCCTGCTTGAACCCGGGCCAGGACTCCGGATCGTGGCCGGTGACGACGGTCGAGCCCGACCGCTCGGCGATGCGGTGCAGCTTGCGCACCGAGCGCACGGTGTCGACCGTCGAGGCGAGGAAGCCCGGCAGCGCCTTCTCGTTCCAGTGGTCGGACGTGTAGGCGGCGTCGACGGTCAGCAGCACCGAGCCGGTGTTGGCCAGCGTGATCTCGAACGACTGGTGGCCGGTCGCGTGGCCCGGGGTGCGCCACATGCGGATGACGCCGTCGCCGAAGAGGTCGTACCCGTCGTCGGTCTCCTCGAGCAGCACCCATGGCACGCCCGGCTTGTCGTAGTCGGCCTGGATGTAGCCGCCGGCGGCGAACCAGTCGGGCGCGTGCGCGTACTCGAACTCGGTCCGCGTCGCGTAGACCTTCGCGTTCGGGAACTCGTCGAGCGCGGCGAGGGCGCCGGTGTGATCGAGGTGCAGGTGCGACTGCACGATGAACGCGATGTCGGCGGGATCGAATCCGGCCGCGCGCAGCGCGGGCACGCACGCCTGCTCGGGGGTCATCTCGGGCCAGTAGACGCGGGTGGTTCCGCCCCAGTGGCGCTCCGGGTCGGTCGCGCACTGCGCGGCGTTCCCGCCGTCGATGAGGACGTTCCCCCTCGGGTGCGTGACGAGGAACCACGGCACCGGGATCTCGTACGGCTCGCCGAGCCCCTGGTTCATCTTGATGTTCTCGAGGTGGCACTTGAGCACGCCGCACTCGAACATGTACAGCCGGACGTCGTCGGACATGGCATCTCACCAGTTGGTCATGGACGCGTTGAGGATGTGGGCGATGTCGGTCTCGCCCACCTCGCGCGGCGAGCCCACCAGCAGGCGCTGCTGCTTCATCGCCCCGGCCACCAGCGCCGGCACGTCGTCCTCCGTGTAGCCGAGCTCGGCGATCCCGCGCGGGGCGCCGATGTCGCGCATGAGCGTGCGCAGGACGTCGGGCAGCGTGTCGGCGCCCGCGTCCTCGATGGTCTCCCCCGCGAGCAGCTCGGCGACGTGCCGGTGGCGGTCGGGCATCGCCTCGTAGGTGAAGCGGAACGCCGCCGGGGCGGTGACGATCACCGAGTGCCCGTGCGGGACGAACGGGTGGTCGTCGGGGTAGCCGGGCGGCTGGTAGGCGTGCTTGAGGCTCGCGATCGGATACGCGCACGCGTGCGGGATGTGGACGCCCGCCGAGCCGAAGCCGACGCCGGCCATGCTGGCCGCGAGCATCATCGCGCCGCGGGCCTCCAGGTCGTCGGGGTCGGCGACCGCGCGGCGCAGGAAGCGCCCGCCGTACTCGAGCGCCTTCGCCGACCAGACGTCCGCGACCGGGTTCGAGCCCTGGTACGGCGGCCGGTCGTCGGGCGTCTCCGGCCGCTTGCGCTGGTCGTAGGGGCGCGCGAGGTAGGACTCGGCGGCGTGGCAGACGACGTCGAGGCCGGTCGACGAGGTCACCTCGGCCGGCAGGGTGCGGACGAGCTCGGGGTCGACGATGCCCTGCGTGGGGCGCAGATAGCGATGCGAGATGCCGCTCTTGACCTGCTGCTCGGGGACGTCGAGCACCGCCACGGTCGTCGCCTCCGAGCCCGTCCCCGACGTCGTCGGGATCGCGAGGTGCGGGCGCAGCGGGGACGGAGGCCTGCGGCCACCGCCGACCGGCGCGTTGACGTACTCCATCACCGGCGCCGGGTGCGTGACGATGAGGTTCGCGACCTTGGCGGTGTCGATGCTCGATCCGCCGCCGACGGAGACGAAGCCGTCGACCTCGGCGTCGAGCGCGAAGTCGGCCGCGTCCTGGAGCGACGCGACCGTCGGCTCGACGCGCGCGCGGTCGTAGACGACGACCTCGATGCCGGCGCGCTCGACCAGCTCCCTGATGTGGTCGGCATGGCCGAGCGCCCGGACGCCGGGGTCGGTGACCAGCATGACGCGCGTCACGCCGAGCCGCGCGAGCTCCCAGCCGGCGTCGTCCGCCGCGCCGGGGCCGAACTTGATCGGCGTGGCCTCGAGGGTGAAGACGGTCTCGCGATCGGACGCGGCCACGCCGGTCAGCCCTTGCCGCGGTACAGGCGGACGGTGAGCGGCGCGAACAAGGCGGTCAGCGCGACGGCCTCCCCCAGCACGAGCGCGATGTCGCCGGCAGACGCGTCTCCCTCCAGCAGCCCGCGCGTCGCCGTCACGAGGTGCGAGATCGGGTTGACGTCGACGAACGCCTCGAGCCAGCCCGGGAGCGTGCTCGGCTCGACGAAGACGTTGCTCAGGAAGATCAGCGGGAAGAGCGTCATGAAGCCCGCGTTCATGACCGAGCTGGGCGACCGCATGACCATGCCGACGGTCGTGAAGATCCAGGAGAGCCCGAACGCGAAGAGGACGACCAGCAGCATCGCGCCGAGCACGCCGACCACGCCGCCGCCGTCGGGTCGGTAGCCCATGATCAGGCCCACCAGGACGACGATCGTGGCCGCGAGCACGTAGCGCGCGGTGTCGCCGAGCACGCCGCCGACGAGCGGCGCCGGGCGCCAGATCGGCAGCGACCGGAAGCGGTCGACGACGCCCTTGGTGACGTCCGTGTTCAGCGCCACCCCGGAGTACACGCAGGTGAACAGCACCGACTGGACGAGGATGCCGGGCAGCAGGTACTGGAGGTACTCGCTCGTCGAGCCGGCCACCGCCCCGCCGAACAGGTAGGTGAACATCAGCAGGAACAGCACCGGCGTGATCGTCACGTCGAGTAGCTGCTCGGGGACGTGCTTGATCTTCAGCAGGCCGCGCCAGCCGAACGTGACCGCGGCCGACAGCGGGCCGGGCCGCGGCGGGCGCGCGGTCGATGCGAGCGCGGCGTGGAGCGCCTGCTCCGCGTCGGCGTCGACGTGCGGCGGGCGGGTGGTCGGTGCGGTGCTCACGCGGCCTCCTCCTCGTCCTCGGCTTCGTCCTCGGCCGGATGGCCGGTCAGCGCCAGGAACACCTCGTCGAGGCTCGGTAGGGCGAGCGAGAAGCTGGCGAGCTCCAGCCCGGCGCGCCCCAGCTCGGCGACGGCGTCCGACGCCAGCCGCGGGCCGGCGACCGGCACCGACACGGCGGCGGGATCCGGCTCGAGGTGCGGCTCGGTCGCCAGCACACGCGCAAGCACCCGCGCGGCGTCCTCGCGCTGGGAGGGGTCGAGCAGGCGGACGTGCAGCGCGCCCTGGCCCACGGACGCCTTGAGCTGCGCCGGCGTGCCCTCGGCGATCACCGTGCCGTGGTCGATCACGGCGATCCGCGCGGCGAGCTGGTCGGCCTCGTCGAGGTACTGCGTGCACAGCAGGACGGTCGTCCCCTCGGCGACGAGCGCGCGGACGATGTCCCAGACCTGGTTGCGCGAGCGCGGGTCCAGCCCGGTCGTCGGCTCGTCGAGGAACATCAGCTCGGGCGTGACGACGATGCTCGCGGCGATGTCCAGCCGGCGCCGCATGCCGCCGGAGTAGAGCTTGACGAGGCGGCCGGCCGCTTCCTCGAGCCCGAACGCCGCCAGCAGCTCGTCCGCCCGCGCCCGCGCGACCTTGGTGCGATACCCGAGCAGCCGGCCCAGCAGCATGAGGTTCTCGCGGCCGGTCAGCTCGTCGTCGACCGATGCGAGCTGCCCGGTCAGGCTGACCAGCCCGCGCACCGCGTCGGCCTCGGCGACCACGTCGCGCCCGAGCACCCGCGCGCTGCCGGCGTCGGGACGCAGCAGCGTGGCCAGCATCCGGATCGTCGTCGTCTTCCCGGCCCCGTTCGGGCCGAGCACGCCGTACACGGCGCCGCGCGGCACGGCGAGATCGACGCCGTCGACCGCACGCGTCTGCCCGAACGCCTTGCGGAGCCCGGTCGCCTCAATGGCCAGGGTCGAGGTCACAGGACTACAGACAGCCTACGCGGCGAGAACTCATCGCCGCGCCCCGAGCGCCATGTGTCTTTACTGTCATTTGACCGGCACCGGGCGACCTGGGCATGACCAGCCGCAACTGATCAGGATTCGGACGCAAACGCAGTGCTGACGGAGCAGCCTCGTGGGACGACCAGAGCAGAGCGCCATCGACGCGGACGATGCGGCCCAGCGCCGCATCCTGCTGATCGACGACGAGCCGAACATCCTCCGCTTCGCCGGCCACGGCGACGTGCAGCTCTCGGGCGACGACGTGCTCACGGGCGGCGCCGCCAACGACGCGATCACCGGAGGCACGGGCGACGATCGCCCGGGGGCGGGACGCGGTTCCGCGGAACCGCACCGCGATCCGGGCCCTCCTTCAATGCGGCCGTTTGACGTTCGCCGGCGTCGCCGCTCACGCCCCACGAACCGCCCCGCGATCCCGGGCCTGCCTTCGCCGTTCGCCGGTCGAGGCGGTATCCATGGAGGGTCGTGCCCGCCCGCCGAGTCATCGCCCACCTCGACTGCGACGCGTTCTACGTGTCGGTCGAGCTCCTGCGCCGTCCTGAGCTGGTCGGCAAGCCGGTGGTGGTCGCCGGCAGCGGTCCGCGGGCGGTCGTGACGACCGCGTCCTACGAGGCGCGCAAGTACGGCGTCGGCTCCGCCTCGCCCGCCTCCCAGGCGCGGCGCCTCTGCCCGCAGGCGGTCTTCATCCCGCCGGACTTCAAGGCCTACACCGCCAAGTCGCGCGAGGTGTGGGAGCTCGTTCGCGAGCGCCTGCCGGTCGTCCAGCAGGTCGGGCTCGACGAGGGGTACGCGGACGTCACCGACGCCGAGAAGCCGCTGCGGGTGCTGCGCGAGCTGGTCGCCGAGGTCCGCGATCGGACCGGCATCACGATGTCGGTGGGCGTCGGGCCCAACCGGCTGATCGCGAAGGTCTCGTCGGACCTCGAGAAGCCGCAGGGCTTCGTGGCGATGGGACGGGAGGAGGCGTGCCGGCGGCTGACCGGCGCGTCGCTGCGGATCATCCCCGGCATCGGACCCAAGACCGCCGAGCGGTTGGCGGCGATGGGGTTCACCACGATCGGCGCGCTGCAGCACGCCGACGAGGCGGTGCTCGCGCAGCGCTTCGGCCCGCGCCACGGCGCCGACCTGCTCGCGCGCGCGCACTTCCACGGCTCGGACGCCGTCGCGGCGGAGTCGGGCCCGGCCAAGTCGCGCTCGAGCGAGACGACGTTCGACAGCGACATCGCCGAGCTCGGCGAGCTCGAGGCGGTGCTCACGCGGCTCGCCGGCCAGCTCGCCGAAGGCTGCCGGCGCAAGCAGGTGCGCGGCCGCACGATCGCCATCAAGGTGCGGCTGGACGACTGGACGACGGTGACGCGGGCGCGCACGCTCCCGGACCCGGTCAACGACACGGCCACGGTCACCGGCGTGGCGATCGAGCTGCTGCGCGCCTACGCGCCGCCGCGGCCGGTGCGGCTGCTCGGCGTGCGGATGGCGTCGTTCGACGAGCGCAGCGGCGACGAGGCCGAAGCGGAAGCGCCTGCCGCGAGCCCGCAGCTGGCGCTCCCGCTGTAACCGCCTCGCTCGCCGCTAGCGCTAGCGCTATCGCGTGACGAGCACCGAGCCCGTCCCGTAGAACCCGAGCCGCTGCGCGGTCGCGGCGGTCAGGTCGTACTCGCGGCCGGCGACGTACGGCCCGCGATCGATCACCCGCACGCGGACGGTGCGACGGCCGCGCCGCAGCGTGACGTTCGTGCCGCACGGCAGCGTCTTGTGGGCCACGCCGAGCGTGCCCACGCCGAGCGTGCCGCCGCAGCCGAGGGGGTTCCCATACAGACCGGGGCCGTACCAGGACGCGTACGCGTAGCGGAACACGTTCAGCCGGCCCAGCACGCGCTTGCCGGACGCGACGCCGTGACCGCGGGCGACGCGCACGCGCACCTTGGTGGTGCCGGTGCGGCGAACCCGCTCGCGCAGCTTGTAGCGCCCTGCCGCATCGGTGCGATCGCGGTCGATCGGCTTCCAGCGGCTGCCGCGTCTGACCTGGAGCGACACGGTGATGCCGGCGACGCGGGGCTTGACCGTGCCCTTCACGCGGGTGCGCTTGCCGGCAAGCACGTTCAACTTGAGGTGGCGCACGGCGATGCGCGGCTCCGCCGCGGGGCTCGCGAACGGGTTCGGCATGGACGGCGGCGTGTCGGTCTGCGCGAGCGCGCTATCAGCGCTCGCAGCGGTGAAGGCGAAACAGAGCGCACCGGCAGCCGCCGGGCGCACGACGTTCCGCGGCCTCATAGAGACCTCCTGGAAACGCTCGACCTGGGTGCCTACGAAGTCAGCTGACGGGGTCGCGGGCGCCAGGTCTCCCCTGCGCTCGCCGCGACCACGGCAACAGCTGCGGATCGGCCCGACACAGCCCCTCCGGGTTGCGGTAAATCGGGTCCCCCGCCCGGCGGCACGTCGTGTGCCGGCGGTTCGGCGGTCGAACGGCCATTCGACCCTATCGGGTGCCGTCTACTCTTTTGTGTGACG
>DATHJG010000198.1:0-4555 GCA_035489875.1 Solirubrobacteraceae bacterium
ACCTCGTCAGCGCGCGGACCGTCCGTGCGCAGCTCGTCCACGATCTCGCGCATGCGCGTGTACGCCTCGGCGCACTTGCCCGACTCCAGGCCGGCGGAGAGCTGGAGGATCGGCACGTCGGCGAACGAGTGGTCGACCGAGTAGACGGAGTACGCCAGCCCGCGCTGCTCGCGGATCTCGTCGAACAGGCGCGAGCCCATCGAGCCGCCCAGCAGCGTCCCGTAGACGGCGAGCGCGGCGCGATGGCGCTGGTCGCGCGGGTCGATCGACGGGCGGTAGGAGATGCGCAGGTGCGACTGGTTGGAGTCGCGCTCCTCGACCAGGGTCTGCGGCGTGAACGCGGGCGCCGACTCGTAGATGCCGTTGGCCTGGATCGACGGGAAGCGCCCGAACGTCTCGACGAGCTCCTGGTTCTCGGGGACGTGCTCGAGGTTCCCGACGAGGAACGCGCCGCCGCGCGCGCCGGCCCATTGGCGGCGGCGGAACGCGAGGATCGCGTCGCGGCTGAACGTGCGCAGGTGCTCCTCGGGTCCCAGCACCGGCCGCCCGAGCGGGTGGTCGCCGAACGCGGCGCGGTCGATCAGGTGCTCGGCCATCACCGACGGCTGGTCGTTGGCGCGGGCGATCTCCTGGATCACGACGCCGCGCTCGCGGTCGAGCTCCCCCGGATCGATCTTCGGCCGGCCGACGAAGTCGGTCAGCAGGTCGATCGCGTCGCCGACCACCTCGGCGCGGCAGGTGATGTGGAACGCGACGAGGTCGTGCGACGTGTAGGCGTTCAGCACCCCGCCCATCCGCTCGGCGGTCTCGTTGACCCTGCGGTAGTCGGCGTACTTCTCGCCGCCCTTGAACACGAGGTGCTCGAGGAAGTGCGCCATGCCGTTCTCCTCCTCGCGCTCGGTGCGCGCGCCGGCCTCGAAGGCCACGAGGACGGTCACCGCCCGCGTGCCGGGCAGGTCGACGCGATACAGCGGCAGCCCGTTGGGCAGGGTGGAGGAGTGGATCTTCGCCATGCCGTAGACGGTACTGTGACGGCGCAATTCCCCTTGCAGGGAGGGGTGCGAGGGGGCGGGGCGAATACCCTGCTGGGCTGCCATGGCTGCCACCGAACGCCACATCCGACGCCGCACCGAGCCGAGCCCGCCGCGCCAGCGCGTGGTCGGCGACCCGGTCCCGGGCGCGGTGGTCGACTTCCGCTCGGTGACGAAGAAGTACCCGAGCGGCGACCTCGGGCTCGAGGACGCGACGTTCGCGGTCCATCCCGGCGAGTTCGTCTTCCTCGTCGGCGCGACCGGCTCGGGCAAGTCGACGATCATGCGCCTGCTGATCAAGGAGATCGAGCCCACGTACGGCTCGATCGCGGTCGCCGGCCGCGACCTCGCCGACATCACGCGCAAGAAGATCCCGTACTACCGGCGCAACCTCGGCGTCGTGTTCCAGGACTTCAAGCTGCTGCCGAACCGGACGGTCCACGACAACGTCGCGTACGCGCTCCAGGTGACCGGCGGCTCGCGCCGCGACGTGCGCGAGAAGGTGCCGGACATCCTGCGCCTGACCGGCCTCTCGACGAAGCTCCACAACTTCCCCGACCAGCTCTCCGGCGGCGAGCAGCAGCGCGTGTCGGTCGCGCGCGCGTTCGTCAACCACCCGCCGCTGCTGCTGGCCGACGAGCCGACCGGCAACCTCGACCCCGAGACGTCCGTCGGGATCATGCAGCTCCTCTACCGGATCAACCGCACCGGCACGACCGTGGTCGTCGCGACGCACGACCAGGCCATGGTCGACCGCATGCGCCGCCGCGTGATCGAGGTCTCGCAGGGCCGGATCGTGCGCGACGAGCGGACCGGCGGCTACGAGGCCGGCCAGACCACCCGCGAGTTCGGCGCGCTCTGGCGGGAGGGACTGGAGTGAGGCTCGGCTTCTTCCTCCGCGAGGCGCTGCGCGCCTTGCGGCGCAACGCGGTGCCGTCGTTCGCGGCGGTCGCGACCGTGCTCGTCACCGTGCTCGTGCTCGGCGTCTTCATCCCGGTCGTGCAGGCGACCACCGGCGCGGCGAACGAGATCCGCGCGAAGGTGCTCGTGGACGTCTACCTCAAGGACGGCGCGAGCGCCGCCGACATCGCCCGCGTCCGCAACAAGATCGAGCAGGACACGCCTGGGGTCGGCCGCGTGCAGTTCATCTCCAAGGAGGAGGCGATCAAGGCGGAGCGCGAGGCCGGCCGCGGCGACTTCTACGACCTGCTCGGCTCCAACCCGCTGCCGGACCTGCTGCGCGTCACGCCCGACCGCCCGGAGAACATCGTCGAGGTGCGCGACGCGCTCGCCCCGATGTCGCCGTCCGGCCAGCGCACCGTCGTCGACGCGTCGATCGACGAGGTCAAGGACCGCAAGGAGAACACGGACAAGATCCTGTCCGCCACGCGCGTGGTGAAGCTCACGATGGGCCTGCTCGCCGCACTGCTGGCGCTCGCCTCGCTGCTGCTCGTCGCGAACACGATCCGGCTCTCGATGTACGCCCGCCGGCGGGAGGTCGAGGTCATGAAGCTCGTCGGCGCGACCGACTGGTTCATCCGCTGGCCGTTCGTGATCGAGGGCGTGCTCGTCGGCGCGCTCGGCGGCGTCACCGCGATCACGCTGCTCGGCGTGGTCAAGGTCTCGCTCGTCGACCCGTTGGCGAAGGACTTCGCGCTGATCGCGGCGCCCGACACGATGAACTTCGGCCTGCTGATCGGCGTGCTGCTCGTCGCCGCGATCGGGGTCTCCGCGCTGGGCTCCGGGCTCTCGCTGCGCCGCTTCCTGCGCGTCTAAGGGCGCGTTTACTCCCTCTGACTACGGTGTCCCGGGTGCGCCGCCGCCGCTCGTACACGCCGCTGCTCGTCGTCCTGCTGCCCATTGTCCTGATCGCCGGCGTGTGGCTCGGCGGCCACCCGACGACCCTCCCCGGCTTCGTGCGCGACGCGTTCGTCGGCGACTCCGAGGGCCGGCTCTACGACGAGGCGCTCGACATCATCGCCGACAACTACTACCGCCCCGTCGACAAGGACAAGCTGCTCGACCAGGGTCTGGACGCCGGCGTCAAGTCGCTCGACGACCGCTTCTCCGCGTACTTCGACCCGAAGGCGTACAAGGAGTTCCAGGAGGCGACCGACGGGGCGTTCGAGGGCGTCGGGATGAACGTCGCGGAGGTCGACCGCGGGCTGCGGGTGCTGACGGTGTTCGACAACTCGCCGGCCCAGCGCGGCGGGCTCCGCGTCGGCGACGTGATCACCGCCGTCGACGGGCGCTCGCTGGCGGGCAAGACGTCCGAGCAGGCGACGACGCTGATCAAGGGCCCGGCCGGCTCGCGCGTGACGCTCACCGTGGTGCACGGGAAGGCCGAGCCGCGCGACATCCAACTCGAGCGGGCGAAGGTCGACGTCCCCGTCGTCGAGTCCGACATGCAGGAGTCCAACGGGGAGAAGATCGGGCACGTGCGGCTCGCGGGCTTCACGTCGGGCGCGCACGGCGAGGTGCGCAAGGCGGTCGACGACCTGCTCGGCAAGGGCGCGCAGGGGCTCGTGCTGGACCTGCGCAACAACGGCGGCGGGCTGCTCAACGAGGCCGTGCTCGTCTCGAGCATCTTCATCGATCAGGGCACGATCGTGTCGACCGACGGCCGCACGCGCCCCAAGCGCGTGTTCGAGGCGACCGGCGACGCCATCGACGCGAAGATCCCGGTCGTCGTGCTGGTCAACGGCGAGTCGGCGTCGGCTTCGGAGATCGTGACCGGCGCGCTGCAGGACCGCCACCGCGCCGAGGTCGTCGGCACGCGCACGTTCGGCAAGGGGGTCTTCCAGGAGGTCCGGCAGCTCTCGAACGGCGGCGCGCTCGACATCACCGTCGGCGAGTACTTCACGCCCAACGGGCGCAACCTGGGCGGCGGCGGCGTCAAGCAGGGCGCCGGTATCCATCCCGACGTCAAGGCCGAGGACGACGCGAAGACGCCACAACGGGACGAGGGGCTCGAGGTGGCGGTCAAGACGGTCGCCCGCGAGGCGACGTGAGTCAGCCGCGCCGCTCGGCGCCGGCCGCCCGCGAGGGCGCCGCCCGGGGCGGCGCCGAGCCGATCGTCGCCGTGCTCGAGCGCCACGGGCGCTTTCTCACCGCGGAGGCATTCTTCTCGCGCGGGCGGCGGATGAACGTCGACCGGCCCAAGCAGAGCCTGCGCGCCGGGCCGGGCGACCTCGTGCTGGTCGCGCCGTCCGGCCCGCGCGCCGGCCACGGGCGCGTGCTGCGCCGGATCGGCCGCCCGGACGTCGCGCGGGCCGGGCGGCGCGACCAGCACGAGGTCGCCCGGCCCGGCGTGCAGGCTCTGCTTGGGCCGGTCGACGTTCATCCGCCGCCCGCGGGAGAAGAAGGCCTCTGCGGTGAGGAAGCGCCCGCGGGGCTCGAGCACGGCGACGATCGGCTCGGCGCCGCCCCGGGCGGCCCCCTCGCGGGCGCCCGCGGCCGGCGCCTCGCGGCGCGGCTGACTCACGTCGACTCGCGGGCGACCGTCTTGACCGCCACCTCGAGCC
>DATHJG010000199.1:0-7983 GCA_035489875.1 Solirubrobacteraceae bacterium
GTGCACGACCACATCCGCGCGACGCTCGCCACGCTGCGCCTCGAAGAACGACTGTGATCGTCCGGAAAACCCCCGCGGCGATCGACGCCATGGCCCAGGCCGGCGAGATCCACGTGCGGACGATGAGCCTGCTCGCGGCCAAGATCCGCGCGGGGGTGACGACCGGCGAGTTGGACGCCGCCGCCGAGAAGTTCATCCGCTCGCAAGGCGCGACGCCGGCGTTCAAGGGCTACCGCGGCTTCCCGAGCTCGATCTGCGCGTCGCCGAACCACATGGTCGTGCACGGGATCCCGGGGAAGGTCAAGCTGCGCAAGGGCGACATCCTCTCGGTCGACGTCGGCGTCGTGAAGGACGGCTGGGTCGCCGACGGCGCGCGCACGTTCCCGGTCGGCGAGGTCTCGCCGGTCGCCTCCCGCCTGCTGGAGGTCACGGAGGAGTCGCTCTTCCGCGCCGTCGACCAGTGCCTCGTGGGGAACCGGCTGGGCGACGTCTCGCACGCGGTGCAGACGCACGTGGAGGAGCGCGGCTTCTCGGTCGTGCGGTCGCTGGTCGGCCACGGCATCGGGCGCTCGATGCACGAGGAGCCGCAGATCCCGAACTACGGCCCGCCCGGCAAGGGCGTCGTGCTGGAGGAGGGGATGGTCCTCGCGATCGAGCCGATGGTCACCGCCGGCCGGCACATGGTCCGGATGGGCGACGACGGCTGGGCGATCTACTCGCAGGACGGCTCCCTGGCCGCCCACTTCGAGTTCACGGTGGCGATCACGGCCGCCGGGCCGCGGATCCTGACGCCGTGGCACGAGGCGGGAGCGCGCGCGGCGGCCTGAGCCGGCCGTGACGCTTCCCTCGCGGCCCGAAATCGGCGAGGCTGGCACGCGTGCGCCGCTTCGCACTCGCACTCGCCGTTCTCGCCGCCTGCGCGCTGCCGCCCCTGGCCTCCGGCGAGCGACCCTTCGTCGCGACGCTCACGCCGGACGGCCCGGTCCGCGGCGTGGTCATCGGCGTCCACGGCGGGGCCTGGTACGGCGTCGGCCACCGGATCAGCATGGCCGTCCGCGACGACCTGGAGCGGTGGCGCCGCCAGGGCTGGCGCGGCGTCATCGTCGATTACCCGCCTGGCGGCGACGCGCCGGCGAGCGTGCTGCACGCGTACGACCGGGTCCGCGCGCGCTCCGGCCCCGACATCCCGATCTGCCTCTACGGCGAATCCGCCGGCGGCCAGCTTGCGCTGATGGTCGCGGCGGCGCGCCCGGACGTCGCCTGCGTCGAGACGGCGGGCGCGCCGACCGACCTGGCGGCGATCGACCCGCGGCCGAGCGCGGTCGCCGCGCATGCCGACCGCAACGCGCGGCGGGCGTTCCCGGGCGACGCGCTCGAGGCGATGAGCCCGATCGGCCACGCGTCGGACATCCACGCGCGCATGCTGCTCACCCACCTCCGCACCGATCGGGTCATCGGCGCTGCGCACGCGCAGCAGATGGCGGCCGCGACGCCGGGCGCGGAGCTGCTCGTGCTCGAACCGGGGGCGGTGCCGTGGGTGCATGGGCGCGCGTCGGCGGCGTCGATGGCGTCGTTGGCGCGGGCGGAGCGCGACCTCATGGCCGCCGCGGCGGGATCGGCCAACGTCAACGGCGGGCATTGAGGGGGGAGGGTTCGGCCGGCTGGGCGGGACGATTTGCACGTTGAGCATCTATGTGATGGTCAACGTGCAAATCGCTCGGCGATTGTTTGCTTCACCCGAATAATTGGGGTCAAGGCGACAATCGCCCGCGGAAGGAGCGCTCGCACGGGAGCGAGCCCCGATCCCGGGCCCCTCCTCGATGCGGCCGTTGACGTTCGTCGGCGTCAGCCTGCCGGCACAAGCTCACGCCGCCGCCGGCTCGGCCCGCCGCAACCGCCGCGCGCCGTACGACACGGCACCGAGCAGCCCCAGCAACGCGAGCACGGCAGCGATCGCGGTCTCGCGACCGTCGCACTCCCCGCGCTCGTCGCAGCCCGGCCCGGCGCACGGCCGGGCCGCCGCGGCCCAGGCCGCCGGATCCGACCAGCGGACGTCCTGGAACGCCGGGCCGCGCGGGGAGTCCATCTCGCCCGGGACCCAGCTCGCCCGGCTCGCACCCCAGCGCCCGTCGTAGGCCAGCCACGGCGGCCGCTCCTCGCTCACGCGCACGAGCCGCGGGCGGACGCGGACGCCGCGGCCGTCGGCCTCGTCGTTCGGGTCCGGCCACGTGCGGTCGCGCAGCCCGGGCTCGAAGTACGCGGCGTGCGAGCCCCGCGCCAGGAAGACCACCGGGCGTCCGCGGGAGCGCCGGACGTCGGCGAATCCGCAGGACTCCGCGCCGGAGTGCTGCGTGGACACGGCCTCGACGACGCGCCCGCCGCGCAGCCGGTACTGGACCATCTCCCAGTCGCCCTCGTGGCGGCCGGTCCGCAGCGCGCCGCGGTCCTGCGGGTTGTCCGCGAAGAAGAGCCAGTACTGCAGCCACGCCCCGGCGCGCCGGCCGTACACCGTGGGCCGGAGCCGGCCCGGGTCGACGCCGGGCACGCGGCCGGCGAACGCCTGCACCGACGTGAGCGGCGACCGCTCGCCGCTGTCGTGCACGACGACCGGCGCGTAGCGCTCGAGCGGGTCGGCGGCGGCAGCCGGCGCCGGCGCGGCGCCCGCCAGGAGCACCGCCGCGGCGATCCACCGGAACATGGCGGCGGATGATGACGTTCGCGGACGGTGGGCGCCGCCCTGTCCAAGCGGCGCCCACCTGTGTCCGAGGAGGACTGCTGGCCGGCGTCAGGCCGGCGCAGCCTCAGCGGACGCGGCCGGAGCCGGCGCGTGCCCGTTGAGCTTGACGGCGGCCGGCACGGCCGGCCCGTAGAGCTCGGCGTCGGAGATGAACTGCTCCGGATAGCCGTACATGCCGTGCTCGGAGATGTCGAGGCCGGCGGCCTCCTCCTCGGCCGTGACGCGCAGGCCGATCGTCTTCGCGATCGCGTACCAGGTGATCAGGCAGAGCACGAGGACGAGGGCGAAGACCACGACCACGCCCAGCGCCTGGTGGCCGAGCTGGGTGAACGACTGCGAGTACCAGAAGCCGCCACCCGGATCCCCGATCGCGTTGTACTGCGCGAGCCGCGGCGCCGTGAAGATGCCGCACGCCAGCGTGCCCCAGATGCCGGCGAGCCCGTGCGCCGACAGCACGCCGACCGGATCGTCCACCTTGCGGTCGATCAGCATGATGCTCGGCACCACGATCAGGCCGCCGACGATGCCGATGATCGGCGCCGCGAAGTTCTCCACATAGCCCGAAGGTGCCGTGATCGCGACGAGGCCGGCGATCAGGCCGTTGCAGACCATCCCGATGTCGACCGTGCGCTGGAGCACCACCGTCATCACGTACGCGCCGAGGATGCCGCCGGCCGCGCCGAGCATCGTGACCATCGCGACCTCGGCGAACCGGCCGTCGGCGACGCCCAGCGTGGAGCCGGCGTTGAAGCCGAACCAGCCGATGAGCAGGATGAACATGCCCAGGCCGAGGATGTACATGCTGTGGCCGGGAATCGGCCGCGGCTTGCCGTCGGCGCCGTACTTGCCGCGCCGGGCGCCGAGCACGAGCAGGCCCGCCAGGGCGCCGGTCGCGCCGACGAGGTGGACGGCGGTCGAGCCGGCGAAGTCCTGCATGCCGACGTTGCTCTGGAGCCAGCCGCCTCCGAACACCCAGTGCGACGCGAGCGGGTAGATGAAGCCCGCGAACACGAGCGCGAAGATCGCGTGCGCGTGGAACTTGATCCGCTCGAGCGTCGAGCCCCAGACGATCGCGAGGCAGACGGCGCAGAACGCGAACTGGAAGAGCCACTTGGACTCGATCAGCGCGTCGGACAGGCCCATGATCCCGAACGCCTCCTGCGGATCGCCGTAATCCCGCAGGAAGAACCCGGTGGACCCGATGATGTCGCCGTTGCCGAACGCGAATGCGAACCCGACGGCGTAGTAGGCCATGGCTGCAACCGCCATGCCGATGAGCGCCTTGGGTACGAGCGTGCCGACGTTCTTCATCCGCGACATGCCCGCCTCGAGCGACAGCAGCCCGGCGAGCATGAAGAGCACGAGCACCGCGGCGATGACGACCCAGAGCGTGTTGAGCGCCACGGAATCGCCGAGCACCCCGTTGTTCGCCGCGTCCAGCGAGTCGGCCATCGCCGATGCCGGCACGGCCAACACGCCCAGCGCCCCGCCGGCAGCGGCCGGCAGCAGCTTTCGCTTCATTGCATCCTCCTCAGGAACAGTGACCGCGAAAGCCTGGCTGTGCCGGCCCCGGCGGCATATCGCCCTGCGGTCGGAACCGGGAGGAGGAGTTGTGTACGCGCTGTCGAACGCACCGGATCCCGGCGGATGGCGGCCGGGAATGGGCACGGTGTCCCCACGCTATACTCGCTGGTCGCGTTTTCGGGCCCGCGAGTGCTCGGCGTGCATCACGGGATGGTAGCGGCGGCCGTACGGGCAGCCAGAGCCAGCCCGCTGAGATCAAACACCGAAAGGGACCATGAAGGTACGACCGTCGGTCAAGCCGATGTGCGAGAAGTGCAAGATCATCCGCCGGCACGGCCGCGTGCTGGTGATCTGCCAGAACCCGCGTCACAAGCAGCGTCAGGGGTAAAAAACTTTGGCTCGGATTTCGGGGGTCAACATCCCCCTCAACAAGCGCGTCGAGATCGGCCTCACGTACATCTACGGGGTCGGCCGGCCCACGTCGAACCGGCTCCTCGCCGAGCTCGGCATCAGCCCGGACACCTACGTCCGCGACCTGACCGAGGACGAGGTCTCGAAGCTCCGCGATCTGATCGACCGCGACTTCACCGTTGAGGGCGACCTCCGCCGCGAGCGCTCCCAGGCCATCAAGCGCCTGATGGAGATCGGCTGCTACCGCGGCATCCGCCACCGGCGGGGCCTCCCGGTGCGCGGCCAGAACACCAAGACGAACGCACGCACGCGCAAGGGTCCCAAGCGCATGTCGATCGCGGGCAGGAAGAAGGCGACCAAGAAGTGAGCCCAGCTCCCCGCCGCCCGCAGCGCGGCCGCCGCAAGGTCAAGAAGAACATCCCGATCGGCCAGGCGCACATCAAGACGTCCTTCAACAACACGATCGTCGCCCTCACCGACCGCGAGGGCAACGTGATCGCGTGGGAGTCCGCCGGCGGCGCCGGCTTCAAGGGCTCGCGCAAGTCGACCCCCTTCGCCGCGCAGGTGACCGCCGACGCGGCCGCGCGCAAGGGCATCGAGCAGGGCATGCAGAAGGTCGAGGTCTTCGTGAAGGGCCCCGGCTCGGGTCGCGAGACCGCGATCCGCTCGCTGCAGGCCGCCGGGCTCGAGGTGACGGGAGTGCGGGACGTCACTCCGCAGGCACACAACGGATGCCGCCCCCGCAAGCGGCGCAGGGTCTAGACGAGATTTCATGGCACGAGATACCTCCCCCCAGTGCAAGCAGTGCCGCCGCGAGGGCCAGAAGCTGTTCCTCAAGGGCGAGCGCTGCCTGACCGACAAGTGCGGCGTCGAGCGCCGGTCCTACCCGCCGGGTGACCATGGCCGCGGCCGTCAGAAGCAGTCCGAGTACCGGGTCCAGCTGCGCGAGAAGCAGAAGGCCCGCCGCTACTACGGGGTGCTCGAGAAGCAATTCCGCAACTACTACGACAAGGCGTCGCGTCAGCCCGGCATCACGGGCGAGAACCTGCTGCGGATCCTCGAATGCCGCTTCGACAACGTGCTCGTGCGCCTCGGCTTCGCCGCCTCGCGGCGCCAGGCTCGCCAGCTGATCCTGCATGGCCATTGGACCGTCAACGGCCGCCGCGTGAACATCCCCAGCTACCAGGTGCGCGAGAACGACGTGATCGCCATCAAGGCGGGGACCGGCGCCCAGACGGTGATCCGCGACGCGACCGAGCTGGTCGCGCAGGTGCCCGCCTGGCTGCAGGCGGACCACGACGCGCTGACGGCGAAGGTGCTTCGGAAGCCCGAGCGCGCGGAGATCGCCGCGCCGGTGCAGGAGCAGCTCATCGTCGAGCTGTACTCCAAGTAGACCTTGCGCACACGCGCGCGTCGCCTCCCCCTGTGCGCGGCGTGCGGGCAGCTCCCCCACGACTAGAGACACGACGTTAGGACCCTGATGCTCGACTTCCAGATCCCCCGAATCACAGCCGAGTCGGTTGAGGAGAATCGCGGCTCCTTCACCGTCGAGCCGCTGGATCGCGGCTTCGGCTACACGTTCGGCAACTCGCTGCGCCGCGTGCTGCTGGCGTCGCTCGCCGGCGCGGCGGTGACCTCCGTCCGGATCGAGGGCGTCGCGCACGAGTTCTCGACGATCAAGGGCGTGTCGGAGGACGTGACCGACATCGTCCTCAACCTCAAGGGCATCGTCTGCCGCATGCACTCGGACGCCACCGAGGTCGAGGCGCCGCTGGTCGTCACCGGCCCCGGCGAGATCACCGCGCGCGACATCGACCTGCCGTCGGGCGTCGAGATCCTCAACCCCGACGCGCACATCGCGACGCTCGAGAAGAAGACCAAGCTCGAGCTGTACCTGACGATCGGCCGCGGGCGCGGCTACCGGCCGGCGGAGGACAACAAGTCCCCCGACCAGCCGATCGGCGTGATCCCGATCGACTCGATCTTCTCGCCCGTCAAGCGCGTCGCGTACTCGGTCGAGCAGGCCCGCGTCGGTCAGCGGACCGACTTCGACAAGCTCACGCTCGACATCGAGACCGACGGGTCGATCGACCCGCAGGCCGCGCTGCGCGAGGCCGCGGAGATCCTGATCTCCTCGCTGGCGATCTTCACCGACGAGGACCGGATCGAGGAGCTACGCGCCGGCCCCGGCGGCATGAGCGCGCTCGACAACGGCGGCGGCGCCGGCGGTCAGGCGGCCCTCGCGGGCGTTGGCGGCCGGCCCGGCGGCGGCCCGATGGACGACATCCTGATCGAGGAGCTCGAGCTCGGCGTGCGCTCGTACAACTGCCTGAAGCGCGCGGGCATCCAGACCGTCGGCGACCTGATCGGCAAGTCCGAGGGCGAGCTGGCGGCGATCCCGAACTTCGGCAAGAAGTCGATCGACGAGGTCGTGGAGACGCTCTCGCAGCGTGGCCTGAACCTCCGGACCGACTAAGCTCTCCCACCGAAATGCGCCACCAGAAGACCCGTCACAAGCTCTCCCGCGACGCCGCGCACCGCAAGGCGCTGCTGGCGAACCTGTGCGTCGAGGTGATCGACCACGAGCGGATCAAGACCACCCAGGCGAAGGCCAAGGCGGTCAAGCCCGAGCTCGAGAAGCTGATCACGCTCGCCAAGAAGGGCGACCTGCACGCGCGCCGGCAGGCGATGTCGACGCTGCAGCACCCCGACAAGGGCGTGATCTACAAGCTGTTCGAGGAGATCGCGCCGCGGTACTCGGAGCGCCCCGGCGGCTATACGCGCATCCTCAAGCTCGGCCCGCGTCCGGGTGACGCTACGGAATTGGTGTACCTGGAACTGGTCTAGCACTCAGGACCACCTGAGTGCGGCTTACTCACCCTCGCAAGCTCGGGTGAGCGCCTTGATTAGCAAGCTGACGCTGGAGTACGACGGCACCCCGTTCGCGGGCTGGGCGGCGCAGCCCGGCGAGCGGACCGTCGCGTCCGAGCTCGAGCGGGCGTTGGCCACGGTGCTCCGCCGGCCGGTCGACCTCACGGTCGCGGGCCGGACCGATCGCGGCGTGCACGCGCTCGGCCAGGTCGTCTCCTGCCCGGGTCCGCCGCCGCCGCTCCGATCCGTCAACGCGCTGCTGCCCGACGAGATCGCGGTTCTGGCGGCCGAGGAGGTGCCCGACGGGTTCTCCGCCCGGCACGACGCGCTGACGCGCTCGTACGTCTACCGCGTCCTGGCGCGCCCGGCTCCGTCCCCGTTCGAGCGCTCGCGCGCCCTGTGGTGGCCGCACGCGATCGACTTCCCCGCGCTCGAGGCGT
>DATHJG010000200.1:0-2544 GCA_035489875.1 Solirubrobacteraceae bacterium
TGCCGACGACGAGGAGGGACACGCCGCACCCGGCGAGGAAGAGCAGGATCACGCGCCGCTCGCCCAGCCAGTGCACCACGTGGCTCGAGAGGATCATGCCGACGATCGCACCGGCCGAGACGCCGAGGATCAGCAGACCGACCTCGGTGACCGAGATCTGCAGCTGGTCGCGGATGCTGGGGATGCGGCTGATCCACGCGGCGGCCCCGAAACCGTTGAGCGTGAACACGACGAAGATCGCGTTGCGCCAGGCCTTCGCGTAGGCGGGACGGGCGGAAGTGGCTGCGGTGCTCATGGCGTCCTCGGTGCGAAGCGGGCGGTGGCGGCGGTACGGCTGACGGTACGGCTGACGGAAGGTCGAATCGTTTCGATCGAATCGTTTCGACTAGGCTAGCAATCCATGGACGACCGGGCAACCGCTCTCCCGCGACCGACGCTCGCGGGCGTCGCCGCGCGGGCCGGGGTCTCGGTCTCCACCGCATCCCTCGTCTTCAGCGGCGCGGGTCCGGTCGCCGACGCGACCCGCGAGCGAGTGCTCGCGGCCGCGGCCGAGCTCGACTACGCGGGGCCGGACCCCACGGCCCGGTCGCTGCGCCGCGGACGTTCCGGCGTGGTGGCCGTCATCACCGAGGACCGCCTGGCCGAAGCGTTCCGCGATCCCATGAACCTGGCGCTCCTCGATGGCATCGGCGAGGGGCTGGGCGACGAGCGGATGAGCCTGCTCGTCGTCCCGATGGCCGGAGCGGACGGAGACCTCATCTCGGCGCCGATGGACGCCGCGATCCTCCTCGGCTGCGGGGTCGACATCGCGAGCATCGTCGAGTCCCTTCGCCGTCGTCGCATCCCGATCGTGGGCATCGAGACCGCGCCGCTGCCGTCGGTCATCAACGTCGACCTCGACAATCGCAGCGCGAGCCGGCGCGGCGCAGAGCATCTGCACGAGCTCGGGCACCGTCGCGTCGCCGTGGTGACGTTGCCGCTCGATCCGGGTCGGCTGCGCGGTCCGGTCGAGCCGGAACGCCTGTCCGCGAGTCAGGCGTACGGCATGGTCGAGCGGCTCGCGGGCGTGCGCGAGGTGTTTCCCGATGCGCCGGCGCTCTCGGCATCGGCCAGCTCGATCACCGAGGGTCTGACCGCGGGGCGTGTGCTGCTCGCGCCCGAAGCCGGACCGCGCCCGACCGCGATCGTCGCGCAGAGCGACCTGCTGGCGATCGGGGTGTTGCGCGCCGCCGAGGAGGCCGGTGTGGCGGTGCCGGGCGAGCTGAGCGTGCTCGGGTTCGACGGGATCCGCGCCGACGGCGCGACGGCGCACGTGCTCACGACGCTCGTGCAGCCCGCCGTGCGCAAGGGCCGGCTGGCGGCGGAGGCCGTGCTCGCGGCCCTCGCCGGCGACGACCCGCCGCGCGAGCAGCTGCGCAGCGAGCTGCGGATCGGGACGACGACCGGCCCGGCCGCCGCACGGAGATCCTAACGTTTTCCATATTCACAAAAGTGTGAAAGAAGCGTAGCGTCGCGTCCCATGACGACAGTGATCGAGGTCAAGAACCTCGTCAAGACCTTCGGCCGCACGCGAGCCCTCGACGGGCTCGACCTCAGCGTGGACGAAGGTGAAGTGCACGGCTTCCTCGGCCCGAACGGGGCTGGCAAGTCGACGACCATCCGGGTGCTGCTCGGGATGCTGCGGGCACGCTCCGGCGATGCGACGGTGTTCGGGCGCGACCCGTGGCGGGATGCCGTGGCGATCCACCGCGATGTCGCCTACGTCCCCGGCGACGTGAGCCTGTGGCCGAACCTGAGCGGTGGAGAGGCCATCGATTTCCTCACCCGTCTTCGCGGCGGGACCGACGCCGCGCTGCGCAGCCGCCTGCTGCGCGACTTCGACCTCGACCCGAAGAAGAAGGGGCGAAGCTACTCCAAGGGCAACCGGCAGAAGGTCGCGCTCGTGGCCGCGTTCGCCCGGCCGGCGAAGCTCTACATCCTCGACGAACCGACCAGCGGGCTCGACCCGGTGATGGAGTCGATGTTCCGCTCCGAGATCGAGCGGGTGCGGAAGGACGGGGCGACCGTGCTGCTGTCCAGCCACATCCTGAGTGAGGTCGAGCAGCTCTGCGACCGTGTCACGATCGTGCGGGCGGGAAAGGCGGTCGAGACCGGCACCCTGTCGGACATGCGCCACCTCACCCGCACCAGCTTCCGCGTCGCGACACGGGCGAAGCTCGCCGACATCCAGAGCATCGCCGGCGTGCATGACGCGCGCTCCGAGGCGGACCAGCTGGTGTTCGACGCCGACACGGATGCCGTGGACGGCGTGCTCTCGGCGCTCACCAAGGCGGGCGTCTCGTCGCTCTCCGTCGCGCCGCCGTCGCTCGAGGACCTGTTCCTGCGCCACTACGGTGACCGGATCGAGACGGAGCCTGCGGCCTGATGCTCCGCATCTTCCTGCAACAGGTCCGCCGCGATCGGCTGACCCTGCCCATCTGGATCGTCGGTACCGCCCTGCTGTTGACGGTCGCCGCCAATTCCGTGGTCGGTGAATACGGCGAT
>DATHJG010000201.1:0-4101 GCA_035489875.1 Solirubrobacteraceae bacterium
ATCTACGTGCGCGCGAGCCCGGATGCGATCGAGGGCGTGCGCGCCCTGCTCGGGCGCACCGCGAACCCCGAGCGCCCCGAGGAGGTCGAGCTCTCGCGGCCGTCGGACGCGCTCGAGGCCCGCGCCGCCGCCAAGACCGCCTTCACCTCGCTGTTCCTCGGGCTCGGCGCCGTCGCGCTGCTCGTCGGCGGCGTCGGGATCGCCAACGTGATGGTCATCTCCGTGCTCGAACGCCGATCGGAGATCGGGCTGCGGCGCGCGCTCGGCGCCACCCGCCGCCACGTCGGCGCCCAGTTCCTCTCCGAGTCGCTCATGCTCGCCGCCGCCGGCGGGCTGGCCGGCGTGCTGCTCGGCGCCCTCGTCACGACCGGCTACGCCGCCAGCCAGGGCTGGCAAACGGTGGTGCCGCCGCTCGCGATCGG
Source organism: Solirubrobacteraceae bacterium (assembly GCA_035489875.1). Lineage (GTDB taxonomy): Bacteria > Actinomycetota > Thermoleophilia > Solirubrobacterales > Solirubrobacteraceae > DASQMT01. The sequence goes on from DATHJG010000201.1 coordinate 423, forward strand.
CGGGGGCCTACTCGCCGCCGCCGCCATCGGCGCGCTCGCCGGCCTGTACCCCGCGCTGCGCGCCGCCCGCCTATCACCCACCGACGCCCTGCGGTCGGTGTGATGACGAACAGTCACCCCCCGAACTCCGGAGGTTCTCATGCACCGCAACATCGCCGGAGCGTGGTCGTGATCGCAGCATTCACCGCCAGTCCCCCGTGCTCGCTTTCGCCAGATGCGAGCGCCAGAGCGCGGTCCGCGACGCGCCTGCTTCGATGTGCGAGCGTCGTTTACGCGACGCGCGACACGCTCGCCTTGGTCGCCGAAAGCGGGAGCGTCGTCGCGTGGCGCGACGACCGACGCCGGAGCGCGTGCGGTCCACACGGGTGGCCCACGTACTCCGGGCTCGACACCGCCCCGATCGGTGCTGGCTGCGCGGCCTCACGACGCCAGTGCACCACGGCGGCCGCTGCCGCCCCGTGCTCGCCAGGGCAATCCCGGCTCATCAGTCGGGGAGCGACCCTGCGCTTCAGGGCCGCCGGCCGCTCGTCCGGCGCCGGACAAAGGTCCAGCCCAGGCCGACGCCCGGAGTAGCATTGGCCGCGAGGGAAATCGTGCGCAGCCCCTGGGTCGGAGTGGATCTCGCCGCGGACACCGTGGCGCAGGCTCGACTTCTGCGCCGCGCGCACGAGGTCGTGCTCGGCGGGTGCGGCACGCCGCCGGTCCTGCGCGACGTGATCGTCCGCTCGTGGGAGCGCTGCACGAGCGCAGGAGTCGACCCCGACCGCCCTGCCCCGATGCTGCTCGACGCCGAGCAGGCGGCGGCGCGCTTCGCCGAGCACCCGCTGTCGGCGGTCACGCCAATCGTCCGCGGGCTGCTCGATTCGGTTTCGGTGGAGGCGCGGCACCTCGTCGCCATCGCGGACGCGGACGGGGTGCTGCTGTGGAGCGAGGGACATCCGCGGATGATCGAGGCCGCGCGCGCCCCGCACTTCATGCCCGGCGCGCTGTGCAGCGAGGCGGGGGTAGGGACGAACGCGATCGGCACGGCGATCGCGCTCGACCACCCGCTGCAGGTCTTCTCGGCCGAGCACTTCAATCGGCTCCTGCACGGCTGGACGTGCGCGGCGGCGCCGATCCACGATCCGGTGTCGGGCGCGATCCTCGGCGTGATCGACGTGTCGGGCTCGTTCCGCACTGCCCACCCGCACACGCTCGCGCTCGTGAGCGCCGTCGCGCGGGCGGCGGAGCTGCAGCTGGAGCGCGAGCGCCGCAGCCGAGATGCCGAGCTTGTGGCGCGGTACCTCGACCGGCTGCCGGCGGCCGGTCGACGCCCGAGCGCGCTCGTCGCGGGTGACGGCCGCGTACTCGCCGCGTCCCCGCGCGGCTGGCTCGGCGCGTGCGTCGAACTCGACGCTGGCGCGGCCCGGACGATCCTCTCCGACGGCACGCCGGCCCTGGTCGAGCCGGCCGCGGACGGCGCCTGGATCGTCTGGGCGATGCATGCGCGGGAGCGCTGCGCGCCGCGCCACGTGCTGTTCATCCGCGCGCTTGCCGCCGCCCGCCCCGCGCTCCGGCTCGCCGGCCGCCCGCTCTCGCTGAGCGAGCGGCAAGCCGAGCTGCTTACCGTGCTCGCCCTGCACCCCGCGGGGCTCTCGGCGCGGGCGCTCGCACGCTGCCTCTACGGCGGCGCGGCGAACCCGGTGACCGTGCGCGCCGAGGTCGCGCGCCTGCGGCGGGTCGTGGGCGACCTCGTGGATGCCCAGCCCTATCGGCTGACTGCGGAGGTCCGGGCCGACTTCCTCGACGTCGAGCGACTGCTCGAGCGCGGGCGCGTCCGGGCCGCGCTCGACCGCTACGCCGGACCGCTCCTGCCACGCTCGCGCGCTCCCTGCATCGTGGCGCGCCGCGAGGCCCTCCAGGCGGCCGTGTCCCAGGCCCGCGTTGCAACTCCCTGCAACCCCCCGCGGATCCGCAGGAAGCCGGCCCGCGCACTGTAATCGTGCAGCTCGTCTGCCATTGCCCCCGACCTAAGGAGGAGCAGCCGATGGCCATCGACTTCACCCTCTCCAACGAGCAGAGCGAGCTGCAGGCGAATGCGCGCGAGTTCGCCGAGAACGTCCTCGGGCCGGTCGTCCGGGCGGCCGACGAGGAGCCGGATCCGCTGCGCGCGTTCCAGATGACGAAGGACGCGTACGTCGCTGCCTACAAGGCGGGGATCGCGTTTTGCATGCTGCCCCAGGAGTACGGCGGCGGCGGCGTGAGCAACGTCGAACTGATCATTGCGGCCGAGGAGATCTGCGCGGTGGATCCGGGCTTCGCCTGCACCGTCCTGGTCAATGGACTCGGCCTGTTGCCGGTCTGGTACTACGGCAGCGAAGAGCAGAAGGACCGCTTCCTGCGCGCCGCGACCTCGGACCCGAGCGGCGAGTACATCGTCGGCTACGCGGCCAGCGAGCCGGCCGGATCGCCCGGCGGCACCGCGAACTTCGACGCGCCGCTCCCAGCGCCGGTGGGCATCGGCGTGACTGCCACGCTCGACGGCGACGAGTACGTCCTCAACGGCCGCAAGTACTGGCCGTGCAACGTGGCCGGCTGGGACGGCCAGGGCGCCAACGTGAGCATTGTCGTCGTCCGCACCGACCCGAGCAAGGGCGGGACCGAGGGTCTGTCCGCGATCATGATCGAGCGCGGGATGCCGGGCATCACCTACAACCTGATCTCGAAGATCGGCCACCGGCTGACGCCGAACGCGGAGATCATCTTCGATAACGCGCGCGTGCCGGCCGCGAACCTGATCGAGGGCACGCGCGGCAACGGCGATCTCCTGATCAACCGCAACTTCGCCTGGTCGGGGCCCGTGGCGGGCATCGCTGCCGTCGGCGTCGCGCGCAGCGCCTACGAGGCGGCGCTCGACTGGGCGAAGACCTACACGGCCGGCGGCCCAAAGCCCATCATCCACTACCAGTACCCGGGCTACGTGCTCGGCGACGTCGCCGCCCGGATCGAGATGTGCCGCTACTTCTGCTGGAAGACGGCGCACTACCTCGATCAGCACGACTACCACGGCGAGATGGTCGGCGCCATGTGCAAGATCCAATGCACGGAGCTGATGTTCGACGCCGTCTACAAGTGCATGCAGGTCGTCGGCGTCAACAGCGTCGACCGCAAGCATCCGTTCGAGAAGCTCCTGCGCGAGGCGACGATCCTGCCGCTCTACGACGCCGGCAACTTCGGCATGCAGCGCCGCCGCGTCCACGGCGTGATGTGCGACGCGACGTTCAACCCACGCGCAGTGATGGACGACCTGCCGCAGGACTACACCAAGACGATGGAGGTCACCGACACGATCCCCGGCCCGCGCGAGATGGTTGGCGTCGTGTAGCGGCTGAGCGTAGTGGCCGCCGGCACTACGACTGACGACCACGTCTGTCACGAAAGTGGCCGACTCCCGACCGCGCATAGGCCTGGGCGCTCGCCGCCCGTAGCGTCAGGTGGAGGTCTCGTCACGGCCAGATCTCCATGCCTCTGCATTTCGCGCTCTGGGTCGTCGTCACCACGCCACCGACGCCGGCATCTAGCCCGCTCGGCCCCGGAGATGTCCCGAACGTGAACATCCCCGATCCGGATGGGAACGCGATCGCGTTCGCCGAGCCGCCCCGACGCCGCGAGCGCGTCACCTCGCTCGGCCGGAATCGGG
>DATHJG010000202.1:0-5249 GCA_035489875.1 Solirubrobacteraceae bacterium
GTGAACGCGACGTGCGCGGACCGCTCGGAGTGGAGCAGGCACGGCTCTGGGTTCCTGGAGCATTATTCGCCCGACCCTGTCGAGCGGATGCGTCGGGGCCGCCATCCGCCTCAGGACAGCTCCGCTGGGGCGCTCCTCCCGGCGCCTATACTGGGGCGTCCGGCACCTGGTTCGCAAGGAGCGCCCCGCTTGCAGGAGATGGTCATCTACGGCGTGAGCTTCGACATGGTCGGCAAGCAGCCGATCGTCTTGTTGAAGACGGTCGACGGGAACCGGTTCCTGCCGATCTGGATCGGCCACCCCGAGGCGGCGGCGATCCTGATGAAGCTCCAGGGTGCCTCGACGCCGCGCCCGATGACGCACGACCTCCTGTTCGAGATGTTGGGCGAGCTCGACGTCAACTGCTCGCGCGTGTCGGTGACCGAGCTGCGCGAGAACACGTTCTACGCGTCGATCACGCTCACGGTCAACGGCCGCGAGGTGGAGATCGACTCGCGTCCCAGCGACGCGTTGGCGCTCGCCGTCCGCTCCGGCGCGCCAATCTTCGCCGCCGAGGACGTGATCGCCGAGTCCGCGATCGAGTTCGAGCACGAGGTCGAGGACACCGAGGAGGTCGTGGACAAGTTCAAGGAGTTCCTCGACCAGGTCTCGCCGGAGGACTTCCAGGGCGGCAGCGAGTAGCCGGTTACGCCGGCGCCCGCGCCAGCGCCAGGTCGAGCACACGCTCGACGAAGGCGGCGAAGGAGATGCCGGCGGCCTCGGCGGCCTGTGGCAGCAGCGATGTCTCGGTCAGCCCCGGGATCGCGTTCACCTCCAGCACGGTCAGGTCGCCCGTGCTGCCCTCGAGCACGAGATCGACGCGGGCGAAGCCGTAGCAGCCGAGCACGCGGTAGGCGTCGAGCGCAAGCCCCTGCGCGCGTCGTGTCGTCTCGGCGTCGAGGTCGGCCGGGCAGACGAAGTCCGTGCGCCCGATCTCGTAGCGCGCCTCGAAGTCATACCGGTCGCCGCCGCGCGGGATCGCCTCCACGACGGGCAACGCCTCCGGGCCGTCGGTGCCGTCGAGCACCGAGACGGCGAGCTCGCGACCCGCGACGTGGCGCTCGAGCAGCACCTTGGTGTCGTACGAGAACGCGGCGACGATCGCCGCCGGCACGTCCGCGGCAGTGGGTGCGAAGCGGATCCCGAGCGCCGATCCCTGTGCCGCCGGCTTGACCACGACCGGGAAGTCGAGGCGCTCCTCGATCGCCGGCAGCGCATGCGCCGCCCCGAGCGACTCGAACGCGGTCTGGCTGAACGCGTAGAAGTCCGGGGTCGGCAGGCCGGCATCGCGGAATGCGTGTTTGGCGAGCACCTTGTCCATGCAGCGCATGCAGGCGGAGGGGCCCGACGCGGTGTACGGGATGCCGACCAGCTCCAAGATCTCCTGCACGGTCCCGTCCTCGCCGTCGCGACCGTGGAGCGCGACGAACGCGACGTCCGGTCGCGCCGCGTCGAGTTGTTCGACGAGGTCGGGGCCGACGTCGATCGGGATCACGTCGTGGCCGAGTCGCTCCAGCGCATCCCGCACGCGCGCGCCGGAGCGCAGCGACACCTGGCGCTCGAGCGACTGGCCGCCTTCCAGTACGGCGACGCGGGTCATCGCTCGCCGCCCGCACGGCGGCGGAGCGGCAGGATCCGCGCGCTCGGCGCGTCGTCCCCGGCTTCGGACACGCTGTCTCGCGCGCGACGCGCGGGAGCCGGCTCGGCGCCGGTCAGCGTCGAGTACAGCCGCACCTGTTCGTTCGCGACCTTGCCGATTCGCCGCACGCCCTCGCGCAGGTGGTCCTCGGAGACACCCGCGAAGTTCAGCCGCATCGACGAGCCGCCGCGCCCGTCGAGGTATGCCGCGCGACCGGGGACGAACGCGACGTGCTCACGAAGTGCTCGCGCGAGCAAGTCCGACGTGTCGATGTAGTCGGGCAGCGTCGCCCAGATGAACATCCCGCCCTCCGGCCGCGTCCACGTGGTCTCGTGCGGCAGGTGCTCGGCGAGCGCGTCGAGCATCGTGTCGCGGCGTCGCCAGTACAGCTCGCGCAAGCGCCCGAGCAGGTCGCGCCAGTTGCGCTGCGCGAAGTACTCGACCACGAAGTGCTGGCCGAACGTCGACGAGCACAGGTCGGCGCCCTGCTTGCCGAGGTTGAGCTTCTCGAGCACTGGCCGCGGTGCCGCGGTCCAGCCGAGCCGCAGCCCCGGCGACAGGATCTTCGAGAACGTGCCGAGGTAGATCACGTACTCGCCACCGTCGAGCGCGTAGAGCGGTGGCAGCGGATCGCCGGTGTAGCGCAGCAGGCCGTACGGGTTGTCCTCGAGCACGAGCAACTCGCGCTGAGCTGCCAACTGAACGAGTCGGCGGCGGCGCTCCAGCGACATCGTCACGCCCGCCGGATTCTGGAACGTCGGGACCGTGTAGACGAACTTCGGCGTCCTGCCATCCCGCGCGAGCCGGTCGAGCGTCTCCTCGAGCAGCTCGATGCGCATGCCGTCGGCGTCCATCTCGATCTGCACGACATCGGCCTGGTACGCGCTGAACGTCGGCACCGCGCCCGGGTACGTCGGGCCTTCGGCGACGATCACGTCGCCGGGATCGATGAGCGCCTTGCACACGAGGTCGATCACCTGCTGGCCGCCGGTGGTGACGAGGAGATCGTCGGTGCCGACGTCCATGCCCTCCTCGGCCATCACCTCCACGATGCAGGCCTTCAGCTCCTCCATGCCCTCCGTGGGGCCGTACTGCAGCGCGCGCGCCGAGGCGTCCGCGGCCACGCGAGCCATCAGGGCCGCGACGTCCTCCGCGGGAAACGTCGTGGTGTCGGGCAGGCCGCCCGCGAGCGAGATCACCTCAGGGCGCGCGGTGATCGCCATCATGTCGCGCATGGCGGAGGACTTCATGCCCTGCGTCCGTTGCGCGAACAGCCCGGCGTACCGCTCGAGGTCGCGCGCGGTCGTCCGCGACCGGCCCATACCGGGTGATTCGCCGCCGGAGCCCAGGCCCCTTGGCGTCTCGTCTATCGTCATGCCGCCTCGGGCACCCTAGCGCGCATGGATTTCCTCCTCGACCTCCTCCAGGGCGCCGGTATAGCGGCTGCGATCGGCATCCGGCCGTTCCTGCCGGTGCTGCTCGCCGGCGCGCTCGCGTCGGCCGACGTCGGGCTGGACTTCAGCGGAACCGACTTCAGCTTCCTGGAGGCATGGCCGTTCCTGCTCGGCGTGCTCGTACTCGTCGCTGCACTCGACGTCGCCGGCCGCCGGGCCGGTCGTGATGCCACAGATCGACCGCCGCTGCTGTACGCGCTGGCTGGCGTCGCGCTGGTGCTCGGTGCGCTCGTGGCGGCGGGATCCGTCGCCGATCGTGCCGACGAATGGTGGGCGGGCGTGATCGCCGGGCTTGCGTGCGCCGCCCTCGGGTTCCAGGCCGCGCGGACGCTGTTCGGTCGCGTGCGCCGCAGACTGGACGAGCAGGCGGCGAACGCGCTGCCGGTATACGCGGAGGGTGCGGCCCTCGGTGCCGCCGGCCTGTCCATCCTGTTCCCGCCGCTGGCCCTGCTCGTCATCGGCGGGTTGATCTGGCTGCTGTCGGGCGGTCGCCGTCGTTCCGGCGAGAAGTACGCCGGCCTGCGCATCCTCCGCTAGCTGCCGTGGATCGCCGCAAGAAGCTCGTGCTCGCGGTCATCGACGCGATGAAGCCCGCGATGCTCGAGAAGGCGGTCGAGTCGGGCCGGGCCCCTGCGCTCGCGCTGCTGATGGAGCGCGGTCAGCACACGGGTGAGTGCGTCGCGGCGTTCCCGTCGGTGACGCCGGTGTGCTCGGCGTCGATCGCGACGGGCACCGGGCCGGATCGCCACCTGATCCCCTCGATGAACTGGTACCACCGCGGCGAGGAGCGCTACGTCGAGTACGGCACGAGCTTCAAGGCGTCGCAGGCGTTCGGGTTCAAGCGCTCCCTGACCGACACGATCTACCGAATGAACGGCGAGCACCTATCGCCGGACACGCCGACGGTGTTCGAGACGCTCGACGACGCCGACGTCCGCACCGCCGGGACGACGTACCTGATGTATCGCGGGCGCCACCGCCACGAGGTGACGAACGAGACGGCGCTCACTCGGATCGCGTCGGCCGTGTTCAAGGAGCCGGTCCTCGGGCCGCGCGAGTTCTTCTATGCGGATCTGTTCGCGTCGCGGCGGACCGGCTGCCGGTCGCAGCTAGGGCTGCCGGGCGTGCGCGACCAGCACGCCGGGTGCGTCGGCCAGTACATGGTCGAGCACGACTTGTTCGACTTCCTGCTGCTATCGCTGCCGGACAACGACACGCACTCGCACAAGCACGGTCCCGACGCGCAGGTCGCGTCGCTGGCCGCCGCCGACCAGCAGATCGAGCGGCTGATGCACGCGGCCGGTGGGCCCGACGCCTTCCTCGAGGACCACGCGATCATCGTCTGCTCGGACCATTCGCAATCGCAGGTCGAGGACGAGATCGACCTGTTCCGTGCGTTCGATGGCTTTGAAATGCTGCCGCCAAGCGGCGTGCGGGAGACCAAGACCGGCACGGCTGAGATCGCCATCTGTCCCAGTTCGCGCGCCGCGCAGGTGTACATGCTCGATCGGGATTCCCGGCGGAAGCTGATTCCCCGGGTCGTCCGCACGCTGCTCGCGCTCGAAGGCGTCGACCTGGTGATGCACCTCACCGATCACCCCGACGGCGAGGTAGCGGTGCGCTCCGAGCACGGCGAGCTGCGCTTTGCGCCTCGCGGCGACCTCACCGATCTGCGCGGGGAAAGCTGGAGCGTGGAGGGCGATCTCGATGTGCTCGCGCTGGCCGTCCGCGATGGCCGCGTCAGTTCGACCCGCTATCCGGACCCGCTCGCGCGAGTCTGGTCCGCGCTCCGCTGCCGGACGGCGGGCGAGGTGATGGCTTCCGCCCGCCCTGGATGGGAGTTCCTCGACTGGGGCCGCTCGCACCACATTGGCGGAGGCTCGCACGGCTCACTGCACGAGAATGACTCGCTCGGGTCGCTACTCTGGTGTGGCACAGGGCCCGACAGCGTGGACGCGCGCGAGCAGTGGACGCTTCGCGACATCGTCCCGATGATCCTGGATCACTTCGGCCTGGCGGCCTGACTCGCGTGCCGGGCCCCCGCGGGGCACGTTTCACGTGAAACGCTCCGCCCCGCGCGGCGGCCGACGTTTCACGTGAAACGGTGTCGCGGGGGC
>DATHJG010000203.1:0-3508 GCA_035489875.1 Solirubrobacteraceae bacterium
CGCCCGCGCGCTGGCGCGTCAGCGCGCCGCCGATGTGCATGAGGCAGGACGTGTCGACCGCCGTGCAGACCTCCGCGCGCGTGTCGAGCACGTGGCGCAGCTTGTCGCCCAGCATGGCCATCGACACCTCGGCGTTCTTGACCGCGAACGTGCCGCCGAACCCGCAGCACTCGCGCGCGTCGCCCAGCTCCACGAGGTCGATCCCCCGCACCGCGCGCAGCAGCCGCTCGGGACGGTCGCCGATCCCGAGGGCGCGGATCGAGTGGCACGTCGGGTGCAGCGTCACCCGGTGCGGGAACGACGCGCCGACGTCCTCGACCCCCAGCACGTCGACGAGGAACTCCGACAGCTCGTACACCCGCGGACCGGAGAACGGCACGCCCATCCGGCCGTAGTGCTCGCGCACGAACCCGACGCACGACGCGCTCGGCGACACGACCGCCTCGGCGTCCCCGAACACGCGCTGGAACCGCTCGGCGAGCGGCCGCGCGTCAGCTTCGTAACCCGAGTTGCCATGCATCTGGCCGCAGCACGTCTGCTCGAGCGGGAAGTCCACGTCGCAGCCCAGCCGCTCCAGCAGCGCGACCGTCGCCTTCCCGGCGTCCGGGAAGAGCGTGTCGTTGAAGCAGGTGATGAACAGCGCGACCCGCACGGCGAGCCGCGCAGTCTGTCACCCGCCGCGGCCGCTTGCACAGCGCGCGAGGTGGGTAGCCCATCCGGAACCCAAACCGTCGCGGAGGTGAGGGATGTACCAGCAGGTCTATGACCCCGTAAGCAATTCACTCGGGCTCACCGCGATCTTCGCCGTACTGCCGCTGATCACGCTGTTCGTGCTGCTCGGGGGCCTGCGCTGGCCCGCCCACTGGGCGGCGCTCTCGGCGCTCGGCGTGGCGATCGTCATCGCGCTCGCGGTGTACACGATGCCGCTCGGGCAGGCGCTCGACTCGGCGCTGCTCGGCGCCGTGTTCGGCCTGTTCCCGATCATGTGGATCGTCTGGAACGCGCTCTGGGTCTACAACATGACGGAGGCGACCGGGCACTTCGCGGTGCTCCGGAGGTCGTTCGGGCGGATCTCGACCGACCAGCGCGTGCAGGCCGTGATCATCGCGTTCTGCTTCGGGGCGCTGCTCGAGGCGCTCGCCGGCTTCGGCACGCCGGTCGCGATCACCGCGGTGATGCTGATCGCGCTCGGCTTCCAGCCGATCAAGGCCGCGGCCGTGGCGCTCGTCGCCAACACCGCCCCGGTCGCGTTCGGCGCGATCGCGATCCCGATCATCACGCTCGCCGAGATCACCGGCCTCCCGAAGGACGACCTCGGCGCGATGGTCGGGCGGCAGACGCCCATGCTCGCGCTGTTCGTCCCGCTGATCCTCGTCGGCATGGTCGACGGCATGCGCGGCGTGCGCCAGGCGTGGCCGGCCGCGGTCGTCGGCGGGCTCGTGTTCGCGATCGCCCAGTTCGCCTGCTCGAACTACGTCTCGGTCGAGCTGACCGACATCGTCGCCTCGCTCGCCGCCACCGGCGCGCTCGTCGCGCTGCTCCAGGTCTGGCAGCCGAGCGAGCCGATCGTCGGCGGGCGCTTCACGCGCGGGCCGGCGATCGCCGGCGCGTCCGCCGCGAATCCCGGGCTGGAGGCGGAGGTGCTGCGCAAGGACGACGCGCACCGCGACACGCGCGGCGAGATCGTGGGCGCGTACGCGCCGTACGCGATCATCATCGCGGTCTTCGCGCTCGCGCAGCTCGAGCCGCTCAAGACGTGGATCGCCGACGCGGGCACGCAGTTCGGCTGGCCCGGGCTGCACGTCACGAACGCCGACGGCGAGACGGTCTCCGCGACGACGTTCAAGCTCAACTGGCTCAACGCGGCGGGCACGCTGCTGCTCATCTCCGGCGTGATCACGATGGTGGCGCTGCGCGTCGCCCCCGGCCGCGCGGTGCGCATCTACGGCCGCACGCTCAACCGGCTCAAGTGGGCGACGCTCACCGTGGCGTCGGTGCTGTCGATCGCCTACGTGATGAACCTCTCCGGCCAGACGATCACGCTCGGGCTCTGGATCGCCGGCGCCGGCGGCATCCTCGCGTTCCTGTCGTCGATGATCGGCTGGCTCGGCGTCGCGGTCACGGGCTCGGACACCAGCTCGAACTCGCTGTTCGGCGCGCTCCAGGTGTCGGCGGCCAAGGAGGCAGGGCTGGATCCGACGCTGCTCGCGGCGGCGAACTCGTCCGGCGGCGTGCTGGGGAAGATGGTCTCGCCGCAGAACCTGGCGATCGGCGCGGCGGCCGTCGGGATGGGCGGGCGCGAGGGCGAGCTGTTCCGGCGCGTGCTCGGCTGGAGCATCGCGCTGCTGCTGATCATGTGCGTGCTCGTGTACCTCCAATCCACGTCGGTGCTGGGCTGGATGGTGGTCTAACTCCCCTTGACGCGATGGCCCCAGTAGCGGATGTGCTGCGTGACCAGGGCGGCGGCGCGCTCGCCGTCGCCCGCCACGATCGCGTCGTGGATCGCGCGGTGCTCGGCGATCAGCCGGGGCCGGACCGCCTCCCAGTCCCAGGCGATGAGCGCGAGGTCGGTGACGATCTTGCGCAGCAGGCCGTCGACCGCGTCCTCCACGAGGTCGAGCAGCGCGTTGCCGGCGGTGCGGACGAGCGTGACGTGGAACGTCGCGTCGAGCGCGTGGAAGTCCGGCTGCTTGACGCCGGGCGCCTCCATCCGGTCGAGCAGCTCGCCGAGCTCGTCGGCGCTCGCGCCCGCCGTGGCCAGGCTCCGCGCGGCGCCCGCCTCCACCATCACGCGGAACTCGATCGTGTCGTCGAGCGACACGTGGCGCAGCGCGACCAGCAGCCGCAGCACCGGCTGGAACGCGTTGCCCGGCTCCTGGAGGAGCACGACGCCGTGCTCGGCGCCGCGGCGCACGGACACCACGCCCATCGCCTCGAGCACCCGGATCGCCTCGCGAACCGACGCGCGCGAGACGCCGAACCGCGCGGCCAGGTCGCGCTCCGGCGGCAGCCGGTCGCCCGCCTCGAGCACGCCGGCGGAGATCGATGCCTCGAGCTCGCCGAGGATGTGCTCGAACGCGCGCGGTGCGACTTCCGTCATGGTCTGACCAACGTGCACGGGACGGTAACCTAGCAAGATGGCCACTGCATCGAGTATGGTCCGACCAATGCGGGAGCTGATCGGACGGCTGCGCGAGATCGTCGGCGAGCGCTGGTGCTACACCGCCGAGCACCAGCTGCGCACCTACGAGTCCGACGGGCTGCTCCAGTACGCGGTGCGCCCGGGCGTCGCCGTCCTGCCCGGGACGGCCCAGGAGGTCCAGGGCTGCGTGCGCGCGTGCGCAGATGCCGGCGTGCCGTGGGTGGCGCGCGGCTCCGGCTCCGGCCTCTCCGGCGGCGCGCTGCCGCTCGCCGAGGGCGTGCTGATCGTCACCTCGCGCATGAAGCGCGTGCTCGAGGTCGACCTCGCCAACCAGCGCGTGTGCGTCGAGCCGGGCGTGACGAACAC
>DATHJG010000204.1:0-2233 GCA_035489875.1 Solirubrobacteraceae bacterium
GCCGCTTCCGTTTCCACCGGAGCCGGCGCGCTGGGCGGGGATCCAGCTCACCCGCCGCGCGCTCGCCCGCGCCGACGCGCGCGGCGGCCGCCGCGGGCCCTGGCTGCGCGCGCTCGACCGGCTCGGCCTCGGGTTCGACTCCTGAGCAGGTAGATTGCCCGCCCGTATGAGCGCCCAGATCATCGATGGCAAGGCGATCGCCGAGGAGGTCCGCCGCGAGGTGGCCGCCGACGTGGCCGCGTGGGTGGCGGCCGGAAACGAGCCGCCGGGGCTGGCGACCGTGCTGGTGGGGGAGGATCCCGCGTCCGCCGTCTACGTCGGCGGGAAGCAGAAGGCCACGCACGAGGTCGGCATGCAGGGGTTCGACCACCGGCTGGCGGCCGACACGCCGCAGGAGGACGTGGAGGCGCTGCTGGCCGAGCTGAACGGCGATCCGCGCGTGTCCGGGATCCTGCTCCAGCTCCCGACGCCGCGGCACATCGACGGCAACGGGCTGACGTGGCTGATCGACCCCGCCAAGGACGTCGACGGGCTCACGCCGGTCTCGGCCGGGCTGCTGGCCAAGGGGCGGCCGGGGCTGCGGCCGTGCACGCCGGCGGGCTGCATGGAGCTGCTCGACCGCTACGGCGTCGAGCTGGAGGGCGCCGAGGCGGTCGTGCTCGGCCGCTCGGACCTGGTGGGGAAGCCGGTGGCGCAGATGCTGCTGGCGCGCAACGCGACCGTCACCGTCTGCCACTCGCGCACGCGCGACCTGCCCGACGTGTGCCGCCGCGCGGACGTGCTCGTCGCCGCGGTCGGGCGCCCGCGGATGGTCCAGGGCGACTGGATCAAGGAGGGCGCGACGGTGATCGACGTCGGCATCAACCGGACGGAGGACGGGCTGGTCGGCGACGTGGACTTCGACGCCGCGGCGCAGCGCGCCGCCCGGATCACGCCGGTGCCCCGCGGCGTCGGCCCGATGACGATCGCGATGCTGCTGCGCAACACGCTGGAGGCCGCGCGCGCCGCAGCGGGAGCAGCGGTCTAGTGGCGCGCCTGCGCGACGGCGAGTGGATCGCCGGCGCGGGCGGCGTCGCGCTGCTCGCGGCGATGTTCCTGCACTGGTACGGAGCAGGCCCGTTCGCGGTCTCCGCCTGGCGGGCGTTCGCCGTGCTCGACATCGTGCTCGCGCTGCTCGCGCTCGTGCCCTTCGGCCTCGTCTTCACGCACGCGACGCGGCCCAGCCCCTCGATCCCCGTCGCGTTCAGCGTCTGCACGATGCTGGGCGGCGCGCTCGCGGCGCTGCTGATCCTCTACCGGATCGTCAACCAGCCGGGGCCCAACGACCTCGTCGAGGTGGAGGCCGGCGCCTGGCTGGGCTTCGCCGCGGCGCTCGCGATCGCGGCCGGGGGCTGGCGCTCGCTGCGCATCGAGGCGATCCCCGGCGCCCCGCTCCCGCCGATCGAGGACCTCCCGGCGCCGAGCTCGAGCTAGACCTTCGGCAGCTCGCCGAAGTCCTTGCGGTGCGGCGACGGGTCGTGCTCGCAGAGGTCGCCGACGCGCGGCTCTGCGAGCCGGATGAGGTCGCGTGGGTCGAGCCGGATCGCGTGGCGGTGGTCGCCGGCAGGGCAGAGCACGTGATCGCGGTAGATCAGGCGGACGTCGACCGCTTCGGGCAGCGGTAGCGGAGAGCCCACCGGCGGCATGGCGCCGACATCGAACGCGGGGAACGCGGTGCGCATCTCCTGCTCGGTCGCCAGGCGCATGTGGTGGGTCCCGCCGAGCAGCCGCCGCGCGCGGCCCATGTCGAGCCGGCGGTTCGCCGGGACCACCGCCAGCAGCCAGCGGTCGCGGTCGCGCAGCAGCAGCGTCTTGGCCGTGTGCCGCGGCTCCTCCCGGGCGGCGCGCGCCTCCTCGATCGCCGTGTAGGTCGGCGGGTGCTCGACGACGTCGTGGGCGATGCCGGCCTCCCGCAGGAAGGCGCTGACGCGCGCGACGCCGTGTTCGGTCGACTGGGCGGAAGCGGCCATGACGACTCCTCTTCAGGCTTGTGGTGCTCCGTTCGAGCGTACGCCCACGGACGGCAACGCGCCAGCGGTACTCCCTCACCGGACCGAAAGGCTTGCGTCCGGACGCAGACAGCGGTTCACTTGGGGGTAGAAGGAGTGATATGTCCACATTTGGCATCGTGCTGCTGCTCTCGGGCGCCGCACTCGCGGCGACCGAGGCGCACGTGCAGTCGCACGGCGCGCTC
>DATHJG010000205.1:0-3015 GCA_035489875.1 Solirubrobacteraceae bacterium
TGATCGTCGTCTTCGGCGGCCAGTACCACGGGCACCTCGACGACACGCTCGTCGCCGGAGACGAGACGGGCGCGCGGCCCGAGCTGCTCGGCCTCAACGCGCGCGCGGCGGCGGACACCCGCGTCGTGCCGTTCAACGACCTCGCCGCGCTGGAGCGCGTGCTGAGCAGCGGCGACGTCGCGGCGGCGATCACCGAGCCGGCGCTCACCAACGTCGGCGTCGTGCAGCCCGCGGACGGCTTCCACGCGGGCGTGCGCGCGCTCGCGCACGCGCACGAAACGCTGCTGATCCTCGACGAGACCCACACGCAGACCGCGGCCTACGGCGGGCTCACCCGTGCCTGGGGGCTGGAGCCCGACATCGTCACGCTCGGCAAGAGCCTCGCCGGCGGCGTGCCGATCGGCGCGTACGGGATGACGGGAGACCTGCGCGACTGGATGGAGCAGCATCGCGACGCGCACGGCCGCGTCGCCGGCCTCGCCACCGGCGGGACCACGTACGCCAACCCACTCTCGCTCGCCGCCGCCGTCGCGGCGCTGCGCCACATCCAGACGCCGGCCGCCTACGAGCGCACCGCCCGGCTCGGCGCGCAGCTCGCCGACGGCATCGAGTCCGCCGCGGCCCGGTACGGGCTGCCCTGGCGCGCGCACCGGCTCGGCGGGCGCTCGGGCTACTGCCTCGAACCGGAGCTGCCGCGCGACGCGGATGAGGCTGAGCGCTCGCTCGACGCCGAGCTGATCGACGCCCGCCGGCTGCACATGGCCAACCGCGGCGTGTGGGAGGCGATCGCGAGCGCCGGGCCGGCGGCCTCGTTCGTGCACGATGCGGAGGACGTCGACGAGTACCTCGGCGCGCTCGACCTGTTCCTCGCGGACGTGGCGGCGTGAGGCGCTCTCGCTGGGCGCGAGCGGTTGTGTACGGCTGGCATTGAGGGGTGGGTCCGGCGGGCTCGGCGGGACGCGGGG
Source organism: Solirubrobacteraceae bacterium (assembly GCA_035489875.1). Taxonomy (GTDB): domain Bacteria; phylum Actinomycetota; class Thermoleophilia; order Solirubrobacterales; family Solirubrobacteraceae; genus DASQMT01. The sequence continues at coordinate 966 of DATHJG010000205.1, forward strand.
CGGAAAAGCTTGCTATGGGCGAGGTCAACCTGCCCCAAGTGCGATACGGGGCGAGTTAGGCGTGTCATGCGCACCTAAACCGCCCCGGATCGCGCAACCGGGCGGTTCCGCCGAACCGCACCGCGATCCGGGCCTGCCCTCAATGCTGCCGTTGAAGTTCGCCGGCGTCGCCTGAACGCGCGGCGAAACGCCTACGCCGGCGCGAGCGGGAGCTCGAACGCGTTCTTGGCCTGCGCGTCGCCGGAGTTCGCCAGCGGGTAGTCGCCCGAGAAGCACGCGTCGCAGTGCGTGTCGCGCGTGCCCTCGATCGCCTCGTAGACGCCCGCGAGCGAGAGGTACGCCAGCGAGTCGGCGCCGAGCTCGGCGGCGACCTCGCCCACCGTGCGGCCGTGCGCGATCATCTCCTCGCGCGTGGACATGTCGATCCCGTAGTGGCAGGGATGGCGGATCGGCGGCGCGGAGATGCGCATGTGCACCTCGCTCGCCCCCGCATCGCGCAGCATCTGCACGATCTGGCGCGTCGTGTTCCCGCGCACGATCGAGTCGTCGACGACGACGAGCCGCTTGCCCCGGACCACCTCCGGCAGCGGGTTGAACTTCAGCCGCAGGCCGTGCTTGCGCAACTCCTGGCCGGGCTGGATGAACGTGCGCGCGACGTAGCGGTTCTTGACGAAGCCGTCGTCCTGCGGCAGCCCGCTCGCCCGCGCGTAGCCGCGCGCGGCGGGGTTGCCGGAGTCGGGCACCGCGATCACGAGGTCGGCGGCAACCGGCGCCTCGCGCGCCAGGATCTCCCCCATCCGGCCGCGCGACACCTGCAGCACCCGGCCGCCGAGCCGCGAGTCCGGGCGGGCGAAGTAGATGTGCTCGAACACGCACAGCGCGGGCCGGACGCCCTCGACGGCCATGCGCGTCCCGATCCCGTCCGCGGACAGCGAGACGACCTCGCCCGGCTGGACGTCGCGCAGGAAGCGGGCGCCGATGATGTCGAACGCGCAGGTCTCGGACGCGACGCAGTAGTGCTCGCCGATCATGCCGAGCGAGAGCGGGCGCAGGCCGGCGGGGTCGCGGAACGCGACGACGCGGTCCTTGGTCATGACCACGGTCGAGTAGGCGCCCTCCAGCCGCGTCATCACGTCGGCGACCGCGTCCTCGATGCGATCCGCCGGATGCGTGGAGAGCAGCGCGGCGATGATCTCCGAGTCCGACGTGGAGCGGAACGTCACGCCGCGCTCCCGGAGCTCGCCATGCAGCTCGACCGCGTTGATCAGGTTGCCGTTGTGGACGAGCGCGACCTCGCGCCGGTCGGCGCGCCACACGGGCTGCGTGTTCTCCCACGAGTTCGCGCCGGTCGTGGAGTAGCGGACGTGCCCGACGGCCATCTCGCCGCGCAGCGCGCGCAGCTTCTGCTCGTCGAACACCTGGTTGACGAGCCCCTTGTCGCGCATGGTCATGATGTGGCCGCCCTCGGCTGCCGCGATGCCTGCCGACTCCTGGCCACGGTGCTGCAACGCGTAGAGGGCGAAGTATGTGAGACGGGCGACATCCGAGCCTGGGGCGTGGATGCCGAACACGCCGCACTCGTCGCGCGGTCCGTCACGGAGTTCGAACACGACTGTCCGCAGGATAGCGGTGGGACCGGCGCCGTCTGCCCGAAGATCTGTCCGTCGGCCGTTGTATTCCCCGCGTGGAGCGCAGAGGATCGCGCGGTTCATTCGACGTCAGCGGGAGGCACAGAGGTGTCAAGCAGGGTTGTACGTCTGCTCTTGGCGAGCGCGCTCGGCGTGCTCGGACTCGGGGCCATGGCCGGTCCCGCCTCGGCGGGGATCTGGACGGAGATCCCGAGCAACACGACGGAGGAGATCACCGCGATCGAGTACCGGGGTGGCGATCAGTTCTGGTACACGACGGGCAGCGGCAAGATCTACAAGCGCGTCGGCGGGACGTTCCAGCTCAAGCAGAGCGTGCCCGCCACGGTCTTCCGCGACATCGAGTTCAACGACGCCGGGAACATCGGCATGGCGGTCGGGACGAACGGCGCCTACTGGCGCAC
>DATHJG010000206.1:0-2659 GCA_035489875.1 Solirubrobacteraceae bacterium
CAGCCACTCGGCGATCGCGTCCTGGTCCAGCGAGCCGGCGCCCGCGACCCCCGCGGCCAGCACCTGTCCGGCCGTGTAGGAGTTGGCGGCGTCCTCGCTGGGGGGCGCGCCGAACTGCTTCTCGTATCCGGCCACGAACGCGTCGTTGCCCGGGTAGCCCGCCTCGGCGCTGTACGCGAGGTACGTGAGGATCCCCTCGGTGGCGTCCTTCCCGATCCCGTCGGCGAACGCGGGGTCGGTCGGCGTGTTGGTCTGGTAGAGCATCTTGGGCGAGAAGCCGAGCTTCTGGAAGGACCGGATGAGCTGGATGCCGTCCTGGGCGATCGAGCCGCTGACGACCAGATCGGGCTTGGCCTCCTTGACGGCGTTCGCGATCGCGTCGAAGTTCGACGCGTCCGCCGCGTACGTGGTCGCGTGCACCGTCTCCAGGCCGAGCGCCTCGAGGTCCTCCTTGAGGATCTTCTCGAACTGGGTCGTGTTGGGATCCTCGACCGTCACGTAGGCGACCGTCTTCGGGCGCTGGGCCTCAGGCGCCTCCTGGATCATCTTCACGAGCTGCTCGGGCAGCTTCTTGGTCGTCGCCGGCTGCGCGAAGAAGAGCTTCTTGAACCCGCGTTCGAAGATCTCGTCCGCCCCGCCCGAGGGCTCGACGTAGACGTAGCCGTAGCGCTCGGCGATCGGGGCGACCGCGAGGTTGAGATCCGACGAGAAGGTCCCGAGCACGAGGTCGACCTTGTCCTGTCCGATCAGCTTCGTGTAGTCCGAGATCGCGGTCTTCTGGTCGAACCCGTCGTCGAGCACCTTCAGCTCGACCTGGCGACCGAGCATGCCGCCGTTGGCGTTGAGCTCGTCGACCCAGTACTGGTAGCCCTCGTAGCCCGGCTTGGCCCGGTCCGCGACCGGCCCGGTCAGCGGCAGCGACATCCCGATCACGATCGGGTCCTTCTCCGCGGCCTGCGCGCCGGAGTCCGAGCCGGAATCGGAGGACGATCCGCAGCCGGCGACGAGCATGGCTACGAGGCCGGTGACGACGACGCTGCGCCGCATGGCGCCCGGCTGCCTTCGGGATGGGCGTGCTGCGTTCATGCTCGACTCCCCTCGCGAACTGGGTAGGGCTCGCCGTCGAGCCCCGGGACGGTGACGGCGGACGGCTGGTTGGCGTTGTCGACGAGCTGCCTGCTCGCGTAGTCCGTGACGGCGCCCGACAGGAGCTGGCGCGGATCCTCGAGCACGACGCGGAGCCGCGTGGTCAGCGCGAGCCAGTCGTCCGGCCGGGTGACCGCGGGCATGCCGCTCACGCTCTTCGTCTCGTCGTCGATCGCGATGTCCTCCGGCGACGCCGGCGCGAAGTGCGGTGCGCCGTCGAACATCTGCTCGCCGAGCTCCGACGTGGCGACCACCCCCGACCACAGTCGCCGGTACTCCTGCTCGAGCGCGGCGACCTCGTCGAGGTTGCTGCCGTCGAACATCGCGAACACGGGCGCGTGCGGCGCGATCAGGAGATGGCGCACGGGCAGCCGCCCGCGCGCCGCGGCCTGGATGACGCCGGCCACGCTGTTCGTGTCGGTCGTGACCCCCGCCGTGGGCCGCCCTTGCTGGCCCGCGACGATGACCATCGCCCGCTCCCACGGCAGGTCGAGGCCGTCGAACCAGGTGATGATCCGATGGGCGATGTCCAGGCCGGCCAGGAAGAACGTGGCGACCATGACGCGGTTGAACGGCACCGGAAGGTGCTCGGCGGGACCCTCGAGGTACTCGCGCCGCAGCGTCGCCGCGGTGAGGAACGCGTCGTCGGCGAGCGCTCGCTCGATGATGCGCTCGGTGAGCGCGCAGCTGTAGTCGATCATCGCCGCGATCGCCGCCTCGCGGCCGCCGAAGGCCCGCACCGCGATGCGGTCGCGCCACAGCGCCTCGGTGTTCGCGGCCCGCGCCGCCTGGGTCGCGGCCAGCAGGTCCTCCGCGCCGGCGCGCCACCGTCCGTCCGCGTCGAGCTCCTTCATCCGCGCGAGGGTCGCGAGCGCCGGACCGAGATGGGAGACGCCGGCCAGCTCCTTGAAGCCGCGCGTGGAGACGCGGAAGCCCTCGACCGTCGGGGCCCGGCCGCTCCCGGGGAAGAGCGCGAGGTCGGTGCCTGTGGCCACGATCAGCGGGTCGTCCGCGCTCTTCTGCGCGGCCGCGTCGACGAACTGCGCGCCGATGCTGGCCGGCGACGCGCTGTACGCCAGGAAGAGGTCGACGAGCTCCGCGCTCTCGAACGGCGCCGTCGCCCTTCCGTCGGTCGACACCCCGGCGATCACGCGCGGCCGTTCGTCGAGAGGGAGTACAGGACGGTCTCGCTCGCGAAGCGCACGTCCTCGGAGAGCGAGTTCGAGACCACGAACTGCAGCCCGTCGCCGGCGTGGTCGACGACGGTGACGTCGGTGCCGCCGGTGGTCGGGAAGTCGGCGACGAGCCGGAAGCCGCCGACGTGCCATTCGTACACCTGCGACCGCAGCGACGGCTGCGGGGCGGCCGGGGTGCCGAGGATGAAGTTGACCCGGATGAGCAGCAGCCGCGCGTCGTGCTCGACGACCGCCAGCTCGCGCGCGCCGAGGCCGGCGAGCTCCTGGATCGTCTCGAAGCGGCCGTCCCGCCACTCCATCACCCGCGGCGGGTCCAG
>DATHJG010000207.1:0-2040 GCA_035489875.1 Solirubrobacteraceae bacterium
TGGCCGGACAGGCAGTGGTAGAGCAGGCAGCCGAGCGAATAGACGTCGGTGCGCGGCGTCACCCGCGTGCCCTCGATCTGCTCCGGCGCGACGTAGTGGATCGTGCCGACGACGTCGCCGGCCTTCGTCAGCTGCGTCTGCGTGCCCTCGATGCGCTTCGTCAGGCCGAAGTCGGTGAGGAACGCGGTGCGGCCCTCGATCAGGACGTTGGCGGGCTTGACGTCGCGGTGGATGAGGCCGAGGCCGTGGGCCGCGTCGAGCGCGGCGGCGACCTGGCGGCAGACGTCGAGCGCGCGGTACGGCCGCAGGCGCCCCTGGCTGCGCAGGACCGCGGAGAGATCGTTGCCCTCGATGTACTGCATCGCCAGGTAGAGGAGCCCGTCCTCCTCGCCCGCGTCGTACACGGTCACGATGTTGGGGTGCTGGAGTGCGGCGGCGATGCGCGCCTCGCGGTTGAAGCGCTCGCGGAATCCGGACGCCTCGGCCAGCTCGGGCGCGATGATCTTGATCGCCGCGCGGCGACGCAGGTTGAGGTGCTCTGCCCGGTAGACCAGGCCCATGCCGCCGCGCCCGATCCGCTCCTCGATCCGGTAGCCCGCGACGACCCTGCCCAGATGCGGGTCCGTTGTGGTGTCCGCCATCATGTCTCAGTATGGATGACGACCCCCTGGCCGGCACCCGCATCCTGGTTATCGGCGGGGACCGGGAGGCGGCTGAGTCATTGCGTGCGCAGCTGACTGCCGCGGGGAGCCCGTCGGTCGACCTCGTCCCGGGGTTGGAGCTCGCCGCCGCCCAGGCGACCGCCGCGCAGCCGCAGGTCGTCATCAGCCTCGGCGACACCGATCCCGACGCCGTGCGGGCGCGCCTGGACCCGCTCGGGCTCGATGCCGGACCGCCCGTCGTGGCCGTCTCCGACCTCGTCTCCGACGGCCGGCCGCTGAGCGTCTGGGGCATGCGGCGGCTGCGGCTCGTGCTGGAGCACCGCGAGATGCGCTCGCGGCTGGGCGAGCTCGAGGCGATCGTCGCCGGGCAGGTCGTGAGCGCGTTCCGCGACGCCGAGGCGGTCCGGGTCGACACGCTGCGCCGGCTCGCGCTCGCGGCGGAGTACCGCGACGACAACTCGCCGGAGCACACGCAGCGCATCGCCGCGCTCGCGGCGCGGATGGCGCGGCACCTGGGAGAGAGCGACCGCGTCGTGTGGCTCGTGCGCGAGGCGGCGCCGTTGCACGATCTCGGCAAGATCGCGATCCCCGACACGATCCTGCTCAAGCCGGGGCGGCTGGAGCCGGAGGAGTTCGAGGTCGTCAAGACGCACGCGGTGCTCGGCGCGCGCGTGCTGGCGGACAGCGGGTCCGAGGTCCTCGAGGTGGCCGAGCTGATCGCCCGCTCGCACCACGAGCGCTGGGACGGCGAGGGGTACCCCGACGGGCTGTCCGGGACCGACATCCCGCTCGTCGCGCGGCTCGTGGCGGTCGCCGACGTGTTCGACGTGCTCGTGCACGAGCGGCCCTACAAGGAGGCGTGGACGGTGGAGGACGCCGCCGGCGAGATCCGCGCGGGCGCCGGCACGCAGTTCGATCCCGACGTCGTCGCGGCGTTCGACGCGCTCGGCGCCGGGAGCTGGACCGCCGGGCTCTAGGGGCCGAGTCCAGCTGAGCGGCCCGCCGCTCAAGGTCACCCGGTTTCCGGGCGATCAACGAGGACATGGCGCGTGTCGTTCTCCTCGCGGTCGCTGCGGTGCTCGTCTCCGGCTGCGGCGCGTCCGGCCCGGGCGCCGAGCCCGGCGGCACGCCGGTGCGGCTGGCCGGTCCCGCGACGGTCGAGTCGACGGACGGGCGCCTGGGTGCCGCCACCGTGGTCCGCTCCGGCAGCCCGCTGCGCGAGCTCTCGACCGGCGGGCGGTTGGACCTGCGCGAGCGCGACGGCGCGCCGCGGCGCGACGGCGTCGGCGCAGCCGCGGCCTGTCCGGACCCGGCGCTCGCCCCCGAGTCGCTCGGTGCGGTGGCGGAGGCCACGTTGTGCCTCCTCAACGGCGAGCGC
>DATHJG010000208.1:0-4952 GCA_035489875.1 Solirubrobacteraceae bacterium
CGACTCCGTCGGGTCGTCTGCCATGCGGTACAGCTCCCATCCCTCCCGATCGAGGCGGTCGAGGACCTCGGGGGTGATCGGGTCGCACAGCGCGCGGCCCAGCTGTGCCGCCTCGGTGAAGTTCGGCGCCGGCCACGGGCACACCGCCCGCCATCCGTCGTGATAGATCGAGCGATGCCCGAACATCTCGAAGTACTGCGTCGTGTGGCTCGTCCCGGCGTCCGGGGCGTCGAAGGAGTGGGCGAAGCTGACGCCCTCGATCGGCGACTGCTTGACACCGCGGACCGCCTCGGGCGGCTCGACGCCCAGCGCGTCGAGCACGGTCGGGACCATGTCGATCGCATGCGCGTACTGCGTCCGGACCTCTCCCCGCGCCGCCATCCCGGCCGGCCACGAGAGGATGAACGGGTCGGTCGCCCCGCCGCGGTAGGTCTCGCGCTTCCAGCGCCGGAACGGCGTGTTCCCGGCCCAGGTCCAGCCCCAGGGGTAGTGGTTGTAGGACGTCGGGCCGCCCAGCTCGTCGATCTTCGCGAGGTTCTCCTCGAAGCTCTCCGGCACGCCGTTGAAGAAGAGCATCTCGTTGAACGACCCGGAGACGCCGCCCTCGGCCGAGGCGCCGTTGTCGGAGATGACCATGATGATCGTGTTGTCGAGCTCGCCGATCTGCTCGAGCGTGTCGAGGATGCGGCCGAAGTGGTGATCGGCGTGCGAGAGGAAACCGGCGAAGACCTCCATCATCCGGCTGTAGAGACGCCGCTCGTCGTCCGACAGCGAGTCCCACTCGGGCACGTCGGGATCGCGCGGTGACAGCACGGCTTCCGCGGGGAGGAGGCCGAGCTCCTGCTGGCGTGCGAACACCGTCTCGCGGTAGGCGTCCCACCCCGCGTCGAACTTGCCCCGATAGCGGTCGGCCCACTCCTTCGGGACGTGGTGGGGAGCGTGCGCCGCGCCGGGCGCGTAGTACATGAAGAACGGCTTCTCGGGCGCGTTCACGTGCGCGTCCAGGACGAGCTTGATCGCGTTGTCGGCCAGATCCTCGCTGAGGTGGTACCCCTCCTCCGGCGTACGCGGCTGCGTGATCGGGCCGTTGTCCTGGGTCAGGTCGGGATACCACTGGTTCGTCTCGCCGCCGAGGAAGCCGTAGAAGCGCTCGAACCCCCGGCCCAGCGGCCAGCGGTGGAACGGTCCGGCCGGCGTGTTCTCCTCCGACGGGGAGAGGTGCCACTTACCGAGGCAGAACGTGTTGTAGCCCTGATCGAGCAGCATCTCCGGCAGCATGCCGTTCTCGAACGGCATGCGACCGTCGTAGCCGGGGTAACCGGTCGCCAGCTCCATGATGCAGGCCACACCGTTCGAGTGATGGTTGCGGCCGGTCAGGACGCACGAGCGGGTCGGGGAGCACAGCGCCGTCGTGTGCATGTTGGCGTAGCGCAGGCCCTGCGCGGCGACGCGATCGATGCTCGGCGTCTCGACGAGCCCGCCGAAGCTCGACAGCTGACCGTACCCGACGTCATCGAGCACGAGGAAGAGCACGTTCGGGGCTCCGTCCCGAGCTCGCGCCGGCGCGGGCCAGGCGGGGCTCGATTCCTCCACCGTCCGCCCGATCGTGCCGGGGAACCCGTTGCCCGGTTGATACTCCTCAATGCCGCTCATGGCGTCTCCTCATGTCCTGTTGTGCCGGTGTTCGGAGCGTCGCGGTCGACGACCGGGCACTGCAAGGGTGTGCGCTGGTGTGGCCGGCGGGGGGTCGGCATGCTTGCCGCGTCGCAACGCATCCGCTCCGTGGTGGGTGCCGGCGGGACGGTCACGGTGTCGCTCGCGCCTACTTCTCCAGCCTCGCGCTGAAGTACTCGAGCGCGCGCCGGGTCTTCGTCTGCTGCTCGCCCGAGAGGTCGATGCCGCGCTGGGCGAGGTAGGCGCGCGTCTCCGCCGCGGTCTGGAAAGCTTCGGACGGCAGGCACTTGGTCGAGAGCTCGAGGATGCGCGACTCGTCGGGGTAGAGCCACAGCTCGGCGACCAGCTTGCGCGCGAAGTCGGCGGGCGAGAACTTGAGCTTGAGCACGAAGATCGGACCGAGGATCTCGAGGTCATCGAGCTCGACCTGCTCCGGCGCATGTGCGGCGAAGAACGCCCGCTGTTCCTTGGAGAACAGTTTGCGCAACGCCCGCCGGCCCGCCACGCCGTCCTTTACCGCGCCGGCGTCGCCGAGGATGTTCTTGAGCGACCCCGAGCAGACGAAGCCGCCGGGCATCGCATCGACCTCGACGCCGAATGCGGGTGAGCGGCGCAGCTTCGCCGGCAGCGCGGCCGGGACCACCGGCCGGAGCTTGACGACGGAGTCGTCGCCCTTGCGCTGCACCCGCCGGGCGCGGACCACCACGCCCGCCTGGTTGAGCGTCAGATCGGGCGTGTCGAAGAAGAAGACCTGGCGGATCTGAGCGTCGATGGGGTCCAGGCCGAGCGCTTCCATGGTGGAGCGCTGATCGGGCTCGGGCACCGTCAGCTTGAGCTCGACGCTGTCCGCACCGCGGACCAGGTCGAGCAGCTCGGCGAGCTCGTCATCGGGGATCCCCGGACGTGCGGCGGCGGAAGTCATGCTGGTTCCTCTCGTGTCAGTAGGGCGGCGGCCCGGGCGGTGCGGAGCGCCGGCGCCCGCTCATCAGGACGAGGCCGAGCACCAGGCCAAGGACGCCGACGATCATCAGGATCGTGCCGACCGTCTGGATCTCGATGCCGGCCAGCTCGGCCGTCACGGCGAAGTGCAGGATCGCGCCGACGGCGATGCAGAACAGGGATGCGCCGATCGTCATTGGCTCAGTCTCGCGGGTGGCTGAGGGTGTCGATGCAGACGGTGATCGCGAGGACGAGCGCGTCGTCCTCGCCGGGGGCGATCGCCACGCCGTAGCTGTCGCGCACGGCGAACCAGCGCTTCGACACGGTCGCGACGGTGTCGCCGTCTCGGTCGATCTCGTACTCGTGATCGACGAGGTTGCCCTTGGCGCCCATGTCGGCCCCGCCCTCGACGTCGATCGAGAAGCGATCGCGGATGCCGACGAGCGCCTTTCTGACGGTCGCGATCGAGCGTCCGTCGCGCTCGATCTCCATCTTGTCCCGCACGCTGAGCTTGCGCTCCTGGAGCTTGGCCACCTCGCGGCCCGTGGTGTCCTCGAGGACCAGCGTCTTGCGGATGCGCAGCGCCTTGCCGTCGACGCGGAACGCGCGGCTGCCGTCGTCGTGCTCGATCCAGTAGTCGTCCCCGACCGAGAGCAGACGCTGGCGCATCCGATAGCGCGAGCCGACGGCCGCTTCGTCACGACGGTTTCTCAGAAGTCCCATCAGACGCTCCCATGGATGGTGGCCGCGCCCTCAACGAGCGCCTCAGTGGCTGCTGATCGCAATCCTCCGGCCGACCGGCGTGGACGGCAAGGAGGCGGTCCGGTGTCCCGGCGGGGAAGTCGGCACCACCTTTCGCGTACCGCCCCGCGTCATCGTGGTGGTCGCGGTCGGCGTGCTCGCGCGGCGTCGCCGTAGCCCGTCGCCGAACACGCGGGCGGCCGAGGGCGTCGATCAGGTCGTGATCGCGAGGACGAGCGGGCGCCTTGCGCCCTTGAAGCCGAAGGGGAGGCATGCCCCTCTCTGGGACACCGGCATGCGCCCTTGCCGCCAGAGCGGCGCTCTGAATTGCTTTGCGCAATGACGGACGCCGCACGCATGATCGCGCAGCAATGACGCCATGGTCGTCCTAGGCCTACTTGCCTGCCTCATCTTCGGTTTCGGGCTTGTCTCACGGCGGCTCGAAGGGACGATCGTCAGCGCCGCGATGGTATTCGTGGCGGCGGGGATCGTCGCGGGTTGGACTGGCCTCGTCGACCTCGGCTCCGCCACGCACGTCGACCACTCGACGTCACGCGAGGCCGTGTTCCTGGTCGCCGAGCTGGCGCTCGTGCTGCTCCTGTTCACGGACGCCGCGCAGATCCACCCGCGCCACCTGCGCGGCAACCCGCTTCCGCTGCGCCTCCTGGGGATCGGACTGCCGCTGACGATCGGCCTCGGGACGCTGCTGGCGCTGGTGTTCCTATCCGATCTAAACACGTGGGAGTGCGCGATCGTCGCCGCCGTGCTCGCCCCGACCGATGCGGCACTCGGCCAAGCGGTCGTCTCGAGCCCGCGCCTGCCACTGCGTATCCGCGAGGCGCTGAATGTCGAGAGCGGCCTCAACGACGGCGGCTCCGTGCCCTTCCTGATGCTATTCATCGCACTCGCCGCGTCGCACGAGGGCCTCGAGGACGGATGGGTGCACTTCGCCGTCGAGCAGATCGGCTACGGGACACTGATCGGCGTGGCCGTCGGCGGCGCGGGCGGTGCGGCGCTGAGGCGAGCTTCAGAGCGCGGATGGACGACTACTGCGTTCGAGCGGCTCGCGCTCGCTGCGATCGCGATCATCGCCTGGTACGCCGCCGGCGAGGCGGGGGGCAACGGCTTCATCGCGGCGTTCGTGGGCGGCGCCGCCGCAGGCATGGCCGCCGGATCCCTGCGCGAGCGCGTGCTGGACTTCGCCGAGGAGGAGGGCCAGTTGCTCAACCTCGCCGTGTTCTTCATCTTCGGCGTCTTCGCGGCCGATGCGCTCGGGGACACGACCTGGCAGACAGTTGCGTACGCCGTGCTCAGCCTCACCGTCATCCGGATGCTGCCGGTTGCCGTGGCGGTCGTCGGGCTCGGGCTGCGGCCGGCGACGATCGCGTTCCTCGGCTGGTTCGGCCCGCGCGGGCTCGCCTCCATCATCCTGGCGCTCGTGGTCATCGAGGAGGAGCCCGCTCTTGCCGGGATCGACGAGATCTTCCTGGTCATGACGGTCACGGTGCTGTTGAGCGTGCTCGCGCACGGCATCAGCGCCGCTCCGCTGACGCGGCGATACGCCCGGATGACGGGCACGCTCGGATCGGACACGGCCG
>DATHJG010000209.1:0-12150 GCA_035489875.1 Solirubrobacteraceae bacterium
TTTTCGGGAGCTACCTCGCCCGCGTATTCCGCGGCGAGCTGGCCCCGCTCGGGCGCGTGGAGCATGCGTTCTACCGCGGCATCGGCGTCGACCCCGAGCGCGGGCAGGACTGGAAGCGCTACGCCCGCTCCGTCCTGATCCTGAGCGCGTTGTTCGGCGCGCTGCTGTACCTGATCCTGCGCACCCAGGGCATCCACCCCTGGAATCCGCAGGATCTCGGCTCCGGCGCCTGGGACGTGTCGTTCAACAACGCCGCGTCGTTCATCTCGAACACGAACTGGCAGTTCTACGCGGGCGAGACGACGATGTCGTACTTCTCGCAGATGGCGGGCCTCGCGGTCCAGAACTTCATCTCCGCAGGCGTCGGCATCGCCGTCGTCGTCGCGTTCGTGCGGGCCCTGGCGTCCCGCTCGGGCAAGGAGATCGGCGTCTTCTACGTCGACCTGGTGCGCACGATCCTCTACGTGCTCCTTCCGCTGTCGGTGATCGTCGGCCTCGTCCTCGTCTCCCAGGGCGTCATCCAGTCCTTGAGCGGCTACAGCGATGTCACGGGCGTCACGGGCCTGACGCAGACGTTCGGCTTCGGGCCGGTCGGCGGCCAGGAGGCGATCAAGGAGCTCGGCACCAACGGCGGCGGCTTCTTCAACGTCAACTCGGCGATGCCGTACGAGAACCCGACCTGGTTCTCGAACTTCGTCGAGATGCTGGCGATCCTCGCGATCCCGGCCGGGCTGACCGCGATGTACGGCCGCATGGTCGACAACCGGCGCCAGGGCTGGATGGTCTTCGGCGCGATGATGACGCTCTTCGTCGTCGCGGTCGCGGTCATCTACATCAACGAGACCGGCCCGACCCCGGCGATGCAGGCCGCGGGGCTGACCGGCGACAACCTCGAGGGCAAGGAGATGCGCTTCGGCATCGGCTCGAGCTCGCTGTTCGCCGCGGTCACCACCGCCGCGTCCTGCGGCGCGGTCAACGCGGCCATGGAGTCCATGAGCGGCCTCGGCGGCGCGGTCCCGATGGCGCAGATGATGACCGGCGAGGTCATCTGGGGCGGCGTCGGCTCCGGCCTCTCCTCGATGCTGCTGTTCGTCATCCTCGGCGTCTTCATCTCCGGCCTGATGGTCGGGCGCACGCCGGAGTTCCTCGGCAAGAAGATCGAGGCGCGCGAGATCAAGCTGACGGTGATCGGCTCGATCGCCGTGCCGATGATGGTGCTGGTCACGACCGCGCTGGCGATCGGCTCCAAGTGGGGCGCCCCGTCCATATACAACGGCGGGCCACAGGGCTTCTCCGAGACGCTCTACGCCTACACGTCGCAGGGCAACAACAACGGCTCAGCCTTCGCGGGCTACACCGGCTACCTGCAGCCCAACGGCACGAACGACGGCGCCTTCGGCATCTCGTTCGGCGACGTGCTCGGCGGTCTGGCGATGCTCGGCGGCCGCTTCATCCCGATCCTGGCCGTGCTCGCGATCGCGGGCTCGCTGGCCGGCAAGCGGGTCACCCCGGTGGGGCTGGGGACATTGCGCACGGACACGCCGACCTTCGGGGTCGTGCTGATCGCCGTGGTGTTGATCGTCGCCCTCCTCACCTTCGTCCCCGCCCTGCTCCTCGGACCTGTGGTCCAGGGTCTCTCCGACCAGCTCTACTGAAATGAAAGAACTCAAGACAGCAGTGATCGCCGTCATCGCCTTCACGGTGGTGCTCGGCCTCGCATACCCCCTCGCCATGACCGGCGTCAGCCAGGTCGTGTTCCCGGGCCGGGCGGATGGATCGATGATCAAACGCGACGGCAAGGTCGTGGGCTCCAAGCTCATCGGCCAGGACTTCTCCCGGGACACCGGGAAGAAGGACGCCGACGGCAACCCGGTGCTGGAAGCCGATGTGCGGTACTTCCAGAGCCGGCCCTCGGTCACCGGCTACGCCCCGGCGGCCACGTTCTTCAACAACCAGGGCCCCAACCAGCAGGATCTCGCCGACCAACTCAAGGGCTACGTCGACGCGTACCTGAAACGTGAGCAGCCCTACACACCGAACCTGACCGCTGCGGACATCCCGTCCGACGCGGCGACCACGTCGGCCTCGGGCGTGGACCCCCACATCTCCGAGGACAACGCGCGCATCCAGGCCAACCGGGTCGCGCAGGAGCGCGGCCTGGACAAGGCGCGGGTGCTCGAGCTGATCGACGACAACGCGAGCCGGCCGCTGTTCGGGCTGGCGGGCGAGAAGTCGATCAACGTGCTGGAGCTCAACCTCGACCTCGATCGGGAGGCCTCCCGATGACCGACCGTCCCGAACGTTCGCTGTTCGAGCCGGCCATCCTGAAGGGGGCCATCGCCGCGTCGTTCCGCAAGCTCGACCCGCGCGAGATGGTCCGCAACCCGGTCATGTTCGTGGTCGAGATCGGCGCGGCGTTCACCACGGTCATGTGGATCGTCGGCGAGCAGGGCCAAGCCGGCTGGTTCGCCCTCACCGTCGCCATCTGGCTGTGGCTGACGGCGATCTTCGGCAACTTCGCCTCGGCGATCGCCGAGGGCCGCGGCAAGGCCCAGGCGGCGGCGCTGCGCGCGATGCGCAAGGAGACCACCGCCCGGTTGCGCGACGGCGGGACCAAGCCGGCGTCGGAGCTGACCCGGGGCGACGTCGTCGTCGTCGAGGCCGGCGAGCTGATCCCGGGCGACGGCACCGTCGTCGAGGGCATCGCCTCCGTCGACGAGTCGGCGATCACCGGCGAGTCGGCGCCGGTCATCCGCGAGTCCGGCGGCGACCGCAGCGCGGTCACCGGCGGCACGCGGGTGCTGTCGGACCGCATCGTCGTCGAGATCACGCAGGAGCCCGGCAAGTCGTTCATCGATCGCATGATCGCGCTGGTCGAGGGCGCCTCGCGGCGCAAGACGCCGAACGAGATCGCGCTGTCGATCCTGCTCGCCGGCCTGACGATCGTGTTCCTCGTCGTCGTGGTCACGCTGCGTCCGTTCGCCGAGTACGCCAACACCGGCATCACGATCACGGTGCTGATCGCGCTGCTGGTCTCGCTCATCCCGACCACGATCGGCGCGCTGCTGAGCGCGATCGGGATCGCCGGCATGGACCGGCTGGTGCGCCGCAACGTGCTCGCCCTCTCCGGGCGCGCCGTCGAGGCGTCCGGCGACGTCGACGTGCTGCTGCTGGACAAGACCGGCACGATCACGCTCGGCAACCGCCAGGCGGCCGCGTTCGTCCCGATGCCGGGGGTGTCGGAGGCCGACCTGGCCGAGGCGGCGCAGTTCGCGTCGCTGGCCGACGAGACGCCCGAGGGGCGCTCGATCGTCGTGCTCGCCAAGCAGTACGGCATCCGCGAGCACGAGCTCGCGTCGCTGGACGCGCATTTCGTGCCGTTCACCGCCCAGACGCGCATGAGCGGCGTCGACCTCAACGGCAGCCGGCTGCGCAAGGGCGCCGGCGACGCCGTCCTGCGCTGGGTCCAGGCGGAAGGCGGCCAGGCGCCGCCGCAGCTCGAGGCGGAGCTGGACCGCGTCGCCCGCCAGGGCTCCACGCCGCTGGCGGTGGCGCGGGACTCCCAGGTCCTGGGCGTCATCGAGCTCAAGGACGTCGTCAAGGAGGGCATGAAGGAGCGCTTCGTGCACCTGCGCGCGATGGGCATCCGCACGGTGATGGTCACCGGCGACAACCGGCTGACGGCGGCGAAGATCGCCGACGAGTCGGGCGTCGACGACTTCCTCGCCGAGGCGACGCCGGAGGCCAAGCTCGCGTTGATCCGCGAGCACCAGGCCGACGGCCGGCTCGTGGCGATGACCGGGGACGGCACCAACGACGCGCCCGCGCTCGCGCAGGCCGACGTCGGCGTGGCGATGAACACCGGCACCCAGGCGGCGCGCGAGGCGGGCAACATGGTCGACCTCGACTCCAACCCGACGAAGCTGATCGAGATCGTCGAGGTCGGCAAGCAGCTGCTCATCACGCGCGGCGCCCTGACCACGTTCTCGATCGCCAACGACGTCGCGAAGTACTTCGCGATCCTCCCCGCCGTGTTCGCGTTCACGTACGGCGTGAACGGAGCACGGGGACCGATCGACGAGCTGAACGTCATGGCCCTGGGCACCCCGCAGTCGGCGATCATCTCGGCGATCGTCTTCAACGCGCTGATCATCCCGATGCTCGTGCCGCTGGCACTGCGTGGGGTGCGCTACCGCCCCGTGGGCGCCACGGCGCTGCTGCGGCGGAACCTGCTCATCTACGGCGTCGGCGGCCTGATCGCCCCGTTCGTCGGGATCAAGCTGCTCGACCTGATCGTCCACAACCTCCTGGGGGCGTGACCATGGGCACCGCGATCCAGCTCCTCTACCCGGGTCGCCGCCACGCGGCGGCCCGGGCCGACCGGTGGGCGCTGCGGCGGCGCCGCATGGTCGCCACCGGCTTGCAGCGCGCGCTCGACGACGGCCGCCGCGCTCCGCGTGGGCTCACAGCGCGGGTGGCCGTGCAGCGCGACCAGGTGCTCGACGCCGCCGACGACCTCGAGCAACTCATCGGGCGCCTGCGCGACGTCGACCGCCCGGTGAGCGACGAGGCGCTCGCGGCGGCGCGCGCGCTCCTGTGCGACGGAACCGGACCGCTGTTCGCGTGGGCCGAGCCCGGGACCCTGCGCCGGCGCATCCGCGTGATATGTGAAGCGGTGGAATGAACGTTGGCCGCGGCCATCACAAGATCTTCCTCGGCATGGCCGCGGGCGTCGGCAAGACCTACCGCATGCTGCAGGAAGGGCACGCGGAGCTGGAAGCGGGACGCGACGTGGTGATCGGATACCTCGAGTCCCATGGCCGGGTCGAGACCGAGCGGATGGCCGATGGGCTGCCCCAGCTCGCCCACCGGCGCGTCACCTACAAGGACCTGCCGCTGTCCGAGATGGACCTGCCCGGGCTGCTGCGGCGCCGGCCCGAGCTCGCGCTGATCGACGAGCTCGCGCACACCAACGCGCCGGGCACCGAGCACGACAAGCGCTACGAGGACGTCGCGGACGTGCTCGACGCGGGCATCGACGTGTACTCCACCGTCAACGTCCAGCACCTCGAGTCGCTCAACGACCAGGTCGCCGAGCTCACGGGCGTGCGCGTGCGGGAGACGTTCCCGGACTCGGTGCTCTCCGCCGCCGACGAGGTCGTGCTGGTCGACGTCACGCCGCCGGCGCTGATCGAGCGGCTGCGCGCCGGCAAGGTCTACACGCCCGAGCGGGTGCCGACCGCGCTCAACGGCTTCTTCCGGATCGAGAACCTGGAGGCGCTGCGCGAGGTCGCGCTGCGCCAGGTCGCCGAGGGGGTCGAGGCGAAGCGGCTGGTGCGCGAGTTCCCGCTGGTGCGCGACGACCAGATCCTGGGCCAGGCGGTCCCCCAGGCGGTGGGCGAGCGGCTGCTGGCGCTCGTCACGCCGCAGGTGTCCTCGCAGCGCGTCGTGCGCCGCGCCTGGCGCTCCGCGCAGCGGCTCGGAGCCGAGATGGACGTGCTCACCGTCCTCCCGCCGGGCCGCCACCCGAGCCCGGCAGAGGCCGAGCAGCTCGACGCGCTGCGCCGGCTCGGCTCGCTGCTCGGCGCGCAGGTGCTGATCGAGGAGGGCGACGACGTGCCCGACGTGGTCGCGCGCGTGGCGCGCGAGCGCGGCACCACGTACGTGCTGATGGGGTCGCCGGCGGCGCGCAACGGATTCCGGCGCTTCTCCGAGCCGCTGACCCAGCGGTTGCTGCGCCGGCTGCCGGGCGTCGACCTGCGGATCGTCGCCGATCGCTCCAAGCGCGAGTGGAGGTCGCCATGAGGGTGTTGGACGTGTTGATTCCGCTGGCGGCGCTGCTCGCCGGGGTCGGCTTGACCGCGCTTGTGATGCGCCGGCGCCGCCGCGGCGGCGAGCCGCCCGCCGCGCGCGCGAAGATCCTCTTCCCGTTCGTCGGCACCGAGCTGTCCGAGCGCGCGCTGCAGGCGACGATCCGGCTCGCGTGGGCCGAGGGCGCCGTCGTGGTGCCCGGATACCTGACGACCGTGCCCCAGGCGCTCCCGCTCGACGTACCCGTCGGACGCTCGTGCGACGAGGCGTTCTCCGTGTTCGAGGCGATCGAGCAGCGCGCCGCCAAGGTCGGCGTGCAGGTCGACGGCCGCATCGCCCGCGGGCGCAACGTGCGCCACGCGCTCCGCGTGCTGATGAGCGAGGTGCCCACCGCGACGCGGATCGTGGTCGCGGCCGCGAGCGGCGACCGGCACGACGGCTTCGGCGTCGACGACATCGCCTGGTTGCTGCGCAACGCGCACGGCGAGGTGCTCGTCGTGCGCCCGGACCCGGACACCGGCGCGATCCCCGTCGAGCGGCCGGAGGAGGATCCGCTGCTGCACGCGCGCCCGGCGGCCTGAGCGGCAAGCGTGAGAGGATGCCGCGTCGATGCGCCTCCTTCCCCGCGAGCAGGACCGCCTGCTGCTGTTCCTCGCCGCCGAGCTGGCGCGCAAGCGCCGCAGCCGCGGGTTGAAGCTCAACCAGGCCGAGGCCGTCGCGCTGATCGCCGACGACGTGTGCGAGGCGGCGCGCGACGGGCGCTCCTACGCGGACGCCCAGGCGGCGGGGTATCGCGCGTTGGGCCCGGGCGACGTGGCCGACGGCGTCGCCGGCCTCGTGCGCCGGGTGGAGGTCGAGGCGCTGTTCGGCGACGGCAGCCGGCTGCTGGTCCTGCACGACCCGATCACCGCCGCCGGCCCGCCGCCGCAGACCGAGGCCGAGCTCGCGTGGCACGCGCAGGACCGCCCGCTGACCGTCGTCAACGAGGGTGAGGTGCCGGTCGGCGTCACGTCGCACTTCCACTTCTTCGAGGTCAACCGCGCGCTGCGCTTCGAGCGCACCGCGGCGTGGGGCATGCGGCTCGCGATCGCGCCCGGCGAGAAGGTGTTCTTCGACCCGAACGTCCCGCGCAAGGTCTTCCTCACCGCGTTCGGCGGCGCGCGCGTGATCCGCGGCCACGCCGGCCTCGCCGACGGCCCGCTCGACGCGGACGGCGCGCTGGAGGCGGCGCTCGCGCTGGCCCGCGAGCGGGGGTACCGCGGTGCCTGAGCCCCCCGCCGTCCGGCTCGCCGACTCCGACCTCTGGCTCGTGCCCGAGGGCGACGACTGCGGCGGCCCCGACCGGATCCTCCCCGGCTTCGGCAACACGATGCGCGACGGCCTCGGCGTGC
This sequence comes from Solirubrobacteraceae bacterium, assembly GCA_035489875.1. Lineage (GTDB taxonomy): Bacteria > Actinomycetota > Thermoleophilia > Solirubrobacterales > Solirubrobacteraceae > DASQMT01. Next base: position 7,203 of record DATHJG010000209.1, read on the forward strand.
GGGCGGAGCGCGGGGGCGTCGACGTCGCGATCGTCGGCGGGCTGGTGGCCGACCCGGTGCTCGGCGTGCGCACCACGAGCCTCGGCATCGCCGGCGGGCGGATCGTCGCGATCGGCCGCGCCGGGAACCCGGACACGATGGACGGGGTCGACGTCGTGCTCGACACCGCGACCGCGGTCGTCGACGCGACGGGGATGATCGTCACGCCCGGCGGCGTGGACCCGCACGTGCACTGGCTCTCGCCGCAGGTCGTGGACGCCGCGCTCGCCGGCGGCCTGACCACGCTCGTCATCCAGGACTACGGGCCGGTCTGGAACCTCGGCGCGAACCCGGCGGAGGGGCTCGCCGCCACCTGGGCCGCGCTCGAGGCGCACCCGGTCAACGCCGCGCTGCTGGTGCGCGCGTCCTCCGCGCGGCCCGAGCCGGTGGAGGCGTCGCTGTGCGCGGGCGGCGGCGGGTTGAAGATCCACGAGGACGTCAGCGCGGGGCCGGAGCAGATCCGCTGCGCGCTCGACCTCGCCGACAAGCACGACGTCCAGCTCGCGATCCACACCGACGGGCTGAACGAGGCGCTGTCCGTGGAGGACACGTACGCCGCGTTCGGGGGGCGCACGATCCACGCGTTCCACATCGAGGGCTGCGGCGGCGGGCACGCGCCGGACCTGCTCGCGCTGGCCGGCCGCGAGCGCGTGCTCACCTCCTCCACGTCGCCGACCGTGCCGTTCGGGGTCGGCGCGGAGGCCGAGCACCTCGCGATGGTGGCGGCCGTGCACGTGCTCGCGCCGGGCGCCCGCGCCGGCGACTGGACCGCGGTGCGCCACCGCGTGCGGCCGCAGACGATGGCGGCCGAGGGCATGCTGCACGACCTCGGCGTGATCCCGATGCTGTCGTCGGACTCGCAGGGCATGGGCCGGGTCGGCGAGGTCTACCGGCGCGCGTTGCAGAACGCCGACGCGATGAAGGCGACGCGCGGCGGTGAGAACGGGCACGGCGACAACGCGCGCGTGCTGCGCCACATCGCGAAGGTGACGATCAACCCGGCGATCGCGCACGGGCTCGCTCGCCATGTCGGCTCGCTCGAGGTCGGCAAGCTCGCCGACGCCGTGCTGTGGTGGCCGCAGTTCGCGGGGATCCGGCCGGAGCTGGTGCTCAAGAGCGGCATCTCGGCCTGGGGCGCCTCGGGCGACGGCAACGCGACAACCGCGCTCGCCGAGCCGGTGCGCGTGCAGCGGCAGGTGGGCGCCGACGGCGCGGCGGCGGCGCGGCTCTCGCTCGCGTTCCTGGCCGGGGCGGCGCTGGACGCCGAGCTGCCGACCACGCGCGACCGCGCGCGGATCGAGGACTGCCGCGAGCTGACCGCGGCGAGCATGGTGCGCAACACGCGCACGGGCACCGTGCGCGTGGACCCGTACAGCTACGCGGTCACGCTCGACGGCGAGCCGGTGTCGGCGCCGCCGGTCGAGCGCGTCGCGTTCTCCGACCGCTTCCTGCTCGGCTGATCAGGACGCGGGCAGCGTGAAGTGGAAGCGGCTGCCGCCGTCCGGGGAGGGCTCGACCCAGATCCGCCCGCCGTGGCGCTCGACCGCGGTCTTGCACACCGTGAGCCCGATCCCGGTGCCGGGGAACTCCTCGTCGCTGTGCAGCCGGCGGCCGAAGTCGAACACGCGCTCGGCGTGGTCGGGCTCGATCCCGATGCCGTTGTCGGCGACCGTGAACTCCCATGCGCCGCCTGTTGAGCGCGCCGCGATCGCGATCTCGGGCGGCGCCGCGGCGCGGAACTTGACCGCGTTGGCGATGAGGTTCTGGAAGAGCTGCGCGAGCGCCGCGGGGTGCGCGGTCAGGACCGGCAGGGCGCCGACGCGCACGGTCGCGCCCGCGGCCTCGAGGTCGGCGGCGAGCGAGGAGAGCACGCCGTCGACCACCTTGCCGCAATTCAGCTTGGTCACCGGCGTGGACTCGCCGCGCACCTGCGACCACTCGCGGATGCCGTCGAGCAGCGCGGTCATGCGGTGGACGCCGCCGACGATGTGCTCCACGAGCTCGTAGTCCTCGGGCGCGAGCCGCTCCCCCGCGCGACGCTCGAGGATCCGGGCGCAGCCGGCGATCACGCGCATCGGCGACTGGAGGTCGTGCGAGACCACGCCGGCGAAGCGATCGAGGTCGGCGTTGGAGCGGGCCATCTCGTCGGCGTGGCGGGCGACCTCGCGCGCGACCCGGCGGCGCTCCGTGAGGTCGTCGATCCAGGTGAGCCAGTAGAGCTGCTCGCCCTGCTCGTCGCGCGCCGCCATCGTCTCGATCCCGGCCGGGAACGTGCTGCCGTCCAGGCGGACGTGCTCGGACTCGTAGCTGACGAAGCCGGCCTCGTCGATCTCGTCCGCCAGCGCGCCCAGGCGCGTCGCGGACCCGGGCGCCAGCACGCGCGCCACCGGCAGCCCGACGAACTGCTCGACCGTCCCGCCGTGCATCGCCGCGTACGCGGGGTTGACCGCCGCCAGCAGCTGCGTGCGCGGATCGGTCACCGCGATCCCGCGGCGGGTGACCTGGAACAGGACCTCCCACTGGGCGCGTAACTGGTCCGGGCCGAGCCGGTCGGACGCGTCGCGCAGGCTCACGCGCTGCGCCTGCAGGACCCCGCGGGCGTCGCGGACGGCGTCGACGCGCACGTCGGCGCGCAGCAGCGTCCCGTCCTTGCGCACCAGCCGCAGCCGCAGGCTCAGCGTGTCGGAGACCGCCAGCGCGGCGCGCAGCGCGCGGTCGACCTTCGACCGGTCGGACGGATGGACGAGGTTGAGCGCCGGCCGTCCGACGAGGTCCTCGGGCGCGTACCCGAGCACGGTCCGGACCGACGGCGACGCGGCGAGCCAGCGCCCGTCCACGCCGAAGCGGAGCTGGACGTCGGGCGTCAGGTGGGCGAGGAGCTGCAGCTCCTTCGTGAGCATCTGGGCTGGCACAGTCGTGGGAGCGGGGCCCGTTCTGCTTCGGCCGCTCCCGCCAAACCTTGAGTCCGGGTTGTCAGGGCGCCCACCAGCGGACCTGCGCGGCGCCCTCGACTCCTCGACCCCCGCCACCTCGACCTCCTGTCCGGTGCGCCGCCGGGCCTACCTCCAAGCCGGGCGGCGCGTACTGGCGATGGAATAGGGTTTCGGCGGCGGAGTCAAGCGACGCCGCAGCGCGCCGGCTCCGGGTCCGGTGAATGTGCTCCGCTCCTCGCCACTGCCTAACCGAGTCGGAGCGCGTGCGCCGTGGCGCCGCACGGCATCGGCTCCGGTGCGGGAGTTACCAGGCGGGAGTTACCACCTGTGCCCGACGAACACGGGCTCCGGCTCGAGCTCGACGCCGAACGCCTCATCGACGCCCGCGGCGATCTCGCGGGCGAGCGCGACGAGCTGCGCGGTCGTGCCGGCGCCGCGGTTCGTGAGCGCGAGCGTGTGCTTCGCGGAGATCGCCACCGTCGCGGGGTCGCCGTGCCCGCGCGTGAACCCGGCGCGCTCGATCAGCCACGCCGCCGACGTCTTCACGCTCCCGTCCGGCTGCGGGAAGCGCGGCACGCGCACGTCGTCGCCCAGCCGCGCGCGGGCGCGCGCCTCCAGCGCGCCGAACGCGGCGGGATCGAGCACCGGGTTCGTGAAGAACGAGCCGGCCGAGACCGAGTCGGGATCCGCGGGATCGACGACCATCCCCTTGCCGCGGCGTAACGCCACCACCGCGCCGCGGACGTCCGCGAGCGGCGCCGTCTCCCCTTCCGCGATCCCGAGCGCGCGCGCCAGCTCCGCGTAGCGGATCGGCTGCGAGCGCGGCCGGCGCGGGAGCGCGAACGTCGCGCCGAGCACGACCCAGCGCGCCGGCATGCGCTTGAACGCGCTCGAGCGGTACGTGAAGCCGCACTCGGCGGCGGGGATCTCGCTCACGTGCCCGCGCGCGCGGTCGTACGCGCGCACGGAGACGATCGTGTCGGCGACCTCCTGGCCGTAGGCGCCGACGTTCTGGATCGGCGTCGCGCCGACCGAGCCCGGGATGCCCGACAGGCACTCGATCCCGGCGCGCCCCGCCACGACGCAGCGCGCGACGAACGGGTCCCACGGCTCGCCCGCGGCGACCTCCACCCGGTCACCGTCCTCCCGCACGCCGCGCGAGACGATCCGCAGCACGGTGCCGGGGAAGCCGGCGTCCGCCACCACGAGGTTGGAGCCGCCGGACATGACGAGCAGCGGCTCGCCGCCGGCGTCGGCCGCGCGCACGGCGGCGACGATCGCGTCCTCCTCGGCCGCCTCGACCAGGCGCCCGGCGGGGCCGCCGAGGCGCAGCGTCGTGAGATGCGCGAGCTGCACGGCGCCCCACGATACGAGGGCGAGATCGTCCTCGGGGAGGTCAGCGAATGGTCCTTGAGGAGGACGCAACACGGCATAAACGGCCATAAGTTCCCGTTACATCAACGACCCCGCACCGGAAGCGGGCGTTCCGAGCCAGGGAGGATCCCGACATGAACCGTCGTCTCACGGCCGCCGTCGCCGCGACAGCGGCCTTGGGCATCGCCGCCGGCGGGGTGGCTGCCGCCGGCGCCGCCGCCCCCAAGAAGAACGAGATCCGCATCGTCGGCGGCACGGTCTTCAAGGCCGGGAAGTACGTCAAGCTCGGTGTCCGCTTCGCGCCGGCCGACGTCACGGTCAAGTCGGGCGCGACAGTGACCCTGCGGAACAAGGGCACCGATCCCGAGCCGCACACGATCTCGTTCGTACAGAAGAAGTTCCTGCCCAAATCGTTCGAGTCCGCGGTCGACGCCAAGCTCATCGAGGCTCATCAGGTCGACCCGACCAGCGAGGACGCGCCTCCCGGCGTGCTCGTGGTCGACAACGGCGCGCCCGTGCCCGAGGGCGGGACGCTGGAGGTCGACACCGGCTTCACCCCCGATCTCGCCGGGGACTCCGCGTTCATCGCCCCCGACCAGAAG
>DATHJG010000210.1:0-4626 GCA_035489875.1 Solirubrobacteraceae bacterium
AGCCGTCCAGCGCCTCGAACACACGCTGGTCCTGTATCCACCGGAGCGAAGGGTGCACGAGGTGCGGCTCACCCCGGGCACCATCATGCACGGCGTGTACGGGGATGCGCTGCGCGTCAACAGCTTCCACCACCAGGCCGCCGACGTTCTCGGCGACGGGGTCGTGGCGTGCGGCATCGCGCCGGACGGCGTCATCGAGGCGATCGAGATCGCGGGAGCGCGAGCGGTCGGCGTCCAATGGCATCCGGAGATGCTCGCCGGGGTCGACCCGCTGTTCCGCTGGCTCGTGAACGCCGCCACCGTCGAGCAGGCGCCTGCGATGCGCCTCGAGAGGACCAATCCGTGAGCACCGCCGATCAGTCAACGCCCGCCGTGAGCTCGGCTCGACACGCGGGGAAGGTTGCGCTCGTGACGGGCGCGGCGTCGGGGATCGGGCGCGGCATCGCGCTCCGGCTCGCCCGCGAGGGAGCACACGTCGGCTGCCTCGACGTCAACGAGGCGGGGATGGCCGAAACGCTGGGCCTGATCGCCGCCGAGGTCGGCAACGGCGCCGCTCCCCCGCTCTCCCTGCCAGCCGACGTCCGCGAGCGGGGCCAGATCCGCGAGTGCGTGGAACGCGTGGTCGCCACCTTCGGCAGGCTCGATCAGCTCGTGAACGCAGCCGGAGTGGTCACGATGACCGGCTTCCGGGACCTCACCGAGGAGGAATGGGACCACGTGATGGACGTCAACCTCAAGGGCTACTTCCTCGTCGCCCAAGAGGCCGCGAAGCTGCTGACGCACCACACTGGGGCGATCGTGAACATCTCCACCGTAGAGGCCGACGTGATCGTGAGCTCGTCGGGGCACTGCCAGCCCCACTACAACGCCTCGAAGGCCGGTGTGAAGATGCTCACCAAGGCGCTCGCCGCCGAGCTGAGCAGCGACGGCATCAGGGTGAACGCCGTCGCGCCGGGGGTGGTCGAGACGACGTTCGCGGGCGTCGACCTGCATGCGCCGGAGGTCTGGGCGTTCATGGAGCAGCGGGTGCTGCTCAAACGGCTCGGCCAGCCCGACGACATCGCCGCCGCCGTCTCGTTCCTGCTCTCCGATGACGCGTCGTACATCACCGGCGTCCAGCTCCCGGTGGACGGCGGGTGGCTCGTGCGATGACGGCGACCCCAGACCTCGGCGGATCGGCGACCCCGCTCCCGCTCGATCCCGACGCGTTGCAGGACCACGGCGTCAAGACCGTCGTCCTCGCGGCACCGGACATGCAGGGCCGCCTGTTCGGGCGGCGGATGTCCCCGGCGCACTTCCGCGAGCGTCTCGACGGCATCGACGCCTGCACCTGCGCGCTGGCGTGGGACGTGGAGCAGTCGCTCGAGCTGCAGGTCGACTACGCCGGCTTTCACTCGGGCTGGCGGGACTTCAGGCTCGTCCCCGACCTCGCGACGCTGCGCCCGATGGGCTGGCTCGACGGCGTGGTCGTCTGCCTGGCCGACCTCCGCGAGCCGGATGGCGATGCGGTCGCGATCGCTCCGCGCACGATCCTCGCCACGCAGGTGCAGCGGCTGGCCGCGCTCGGATACGAAGCCTTCGTCGGCAGCGAGCTCGAGTTCTACCTCTACCGTGACTCCTACGAGGACGCGCGCACCGTCGGCTACCGCGACCTGCGGCCGACGACCCGCTACCACGCCGACTACCTGATCTCTCCCGGCAACCTGATGGAGCCGTTCTTCCGGCGTCTGGGGGACGGCCTGGAGCGCTCGGGCATCGCGCTCGAGCTCGGGCAGGGCGAGTGGGGCCTCGGGCAATGGGAGTTGAACATGCGCCACGGCGGTGCGATGGCGACGGCCGACGGCCACACGCTGTTCAAGATGGCCGTCAAGGAGGTCTCGGCGCTGGACGGGCTGTCGGCCACGTTCATGGCACGCCCGTCGACCGCCGAGATCGGCTCGTCCGGGCACCTGCACCTCTCGCTGCGCGACGCGTCGGGCGGGTTCCCGTTCTTCGACGCGGGTGCGCCCGACCGGCTGTCGGACGTGTTCCGCTGGGCGGTCGGAGGGGTGCTGGAGCACGCGGCGGACCTCATGCCGTGGTACGCGCCGACGGTGAACTCCTATCGGCGCGTCTCGCGCGACGAGCTCGTCGCGGGCGCCGGGGCAACCTGGGGGTACGACAACCGCACCGTGTCCGTGCGTACCGTCGGCGAGTCACCCGAGGCGCTGCGCATGGAGCTGCGCCTGACCGGCGCCGACGTCAACCCCTACCTGGCGATCGCCGCGCTGCTGGCGAGCGTCGCGGAAGGCATCGAGCGCCGCCTGGATCCGGGGCCGCCGATCGTCGGCAACGCGTACGACCAGGCGCGCCGGCCCCTGCCGGGCGATCTCGGCAAGGCCGCGGCGCTCCTTCACGCGAGCGACACGGCGCGGCGCGCGTTCGGCGACGCGGTCGTCGACCACTACGCCGCGGTCGCCGAGCACGAGTGGCAGCGGTTCATGGGCGTCGTCACCGAGTGGGAGATCGCGCGGTACTTCGAGCAGTCCTGAGCCGCCCGGCTCCGAGCGTTCCGACATGACCGACCGCCTGCTCCGCGACCTCGTGGAATGGTTGAGGATCCCCTCGATCTCGACCGGGATTCCCGACGGCGACGCGCTGCGCGCCGCGGCGACGTGGACGTGCGCTCGCGTCCGCGAAGCCGGCGGCGCCGCGGAGGTGCTCGACGGCTACGGCCACCCGCTCGTCGTCGGGGAGCTGCGCGCCGCCCGCCCGGACGCGCCGACGGTCCTCGTCTACGGCCACTACGACGTGCAGTCGCCCGGCGACCCCCGAGCGTGGCGGACGCCGCCGTTCGAGCCCGACGTGCGCGACGGACGGGTCTACGCCCGCGGCGCCAGCGACGACAAGGGCAACTTCCTCCCGCTCCTGCACGCGGCCTGCGAGCTGCACCGCGCCGGCGGGTTGCCGGTCCACGTGCGCGTGCTCGTCGAGGGCGAGGAGGAGATCGGCAGCACCGGCGTGGCCCGCTGGCTGCGGGACGACCGCCGCGGCGCCGACTGCGCGATCGTGTTCGACGCCGGCATGGCGGACGAGGCGACGCCGGCGATCACCGTCGGCCTGCGCGGGATGGCGCGGCTGCACGTCACCGTCCGCGGCGGGCAGCGCGACGTGCATTCGGGGGTGTACGGCGGCAGCGTCGTCAATGCCCTGCACGTCTTGCACGCGATGCTCGCAGCGGTGCTCCCCGGCCCTGACGGGACGCTGCGCGATGAGCTGCGCGCCGGGATCGAGCCGCCCGACGCGGCCGAGTCGGCATCGTCGGCGCTCCTCGCCTCCGGTGACGCCGTGCTCGCGGCCTCGGGCGGAATGCCGCTCCATCCCGCCGCCGGCGCGGAGTACTACGCGCGCAACGGCGCCGACACGTCGCTCGACGTCCACACGATCACCGGCGGCGAGCCGCGCGCGATCGTCCCCGCCAGCGCCGGCGCGACGCTCTCCCAGCGCCTCGCACCCGGGCAGCGCGCCGGCGAGGCCGCCGCGACGCTCGAACGGCTGCTGCGGGCCGCGGCCCCCGCGGGAGTGGAAGTCGAGATCGTCGCCGAGACGGCCGACCCGATCCGCTTCGCCCTCGACGAGCCGCCGATCCGCCTGGCCGCCGGCGCCGTCGCGCGCGCGACGGGCACCGCGCCCGCGTTCGTACGGCTCGGCGCGACGATCCCGATCGTCGCGGAGCTGGCCGCGCGCGGGATGCCGGTGATCGTCAGCGGCTTCGCCGTGCATGCCGACGCGTTCCACGCGCCGAACGAGTCCTTCCGGCTCGAGAGCCTGCGGCTCGGCGAGGCGACCGCGCGCGAGCTGCTGATCGCTCTCGCGGCGCTCCCTCAGGGCTCCCGCGCCGGCGCGTGACGCGCCAGCCAGTCGAGCAGCGCCTCGTTCTGGGCGACGCGGTGGCCGGGGTGGCCGAGGTCGATCGCGCCGTTGTGGAAGGTGCCGGGTAGGGCGAGCAGCTCGGCCTCGCAGCCGTGGAGCTTCAGCAGCGTGTAGAACGCCTCGGTGCCGTTCGGCGGGGTGCGCAGGTCCCGCTCGTGGACGATCAGGAGCGTCGGCGTCGAGCATGCGGCGGCGTACGTCGTCGCCGAGGAGCGCGCGAGCGTCCGCGCCGCGTCGAGGCCGGTCCCGCCGCGGACGCCCGTCCAGCCCTCGACGAGGATCGCGCCGATGTCGGCGCCGGTCGAGGTGAACCAGTCGATCGCCGGGTTCTCGAGCATCGCCGCGTCGAAGCGGTCGCTGTGCGTGATCAGCCAGGCGCCGAGGTAACCGCCTGCGGACAGGCCGCTCACCGCGAGCCGGTGCGGATCGGCGAGCCCGATCGCGATCGCGTGGTCGAGCATCGCGGTGACGTCGGCGGCCTCGAGGTCCCCCCAGCGCTCGCGCAGCGCCAGGGCGAATGCGGGGTCGTAGCCGGTCGAGCCGCGCGGGTTGCAGAGCAGGACCCCGTAGCCCGCGGCCGCGAGCAGGCAGTGGTCGAACGAGAACGCGTGCCCCCATGCGGCAGCCGGACCGCCGTGCAGGCTCAGGACGGTGGGCATCGGGCCCTCGTGGCCGTGGGGGCGCAGGAACCAGCCCTCGAGCGGCGTTCCGTCC
>DATHJG010000211.1:0-4406 GCA_035489875.1 Solirubrobacteraceae bacterium
GTGCGGCTGCCAGACCTGGTCGTGCCGCAGGCGCCCGTGTCGAGCGCCTGCGGCACGACCAGGTCTGGCAGCCGCACACCGCCGATCACGAATCCCCGCTCGTCGCGCGCCAGCGTCACACCGTCCGCCGCGGTCGAGAACCGCGGCGCGACCGGCGGCGCCTCGCCGCCTTCCGCCCAGCGCACGAGGTAGTCGTACGCGGCGTTGTGCGCGTAGTGGTAGGGGATCCGGGAGAACGGCGGCTTGAGGCAATCCGCGGGCGTGGTGCTGCCGCGATCGCGCTGCTGGTAGTAGTTGCCTTGCACCTTCTCGTAGTAGCTCGCGTGTGACGTGCCGGCAACGTCCCAGCGACGGTACGCGTCCGTGTCGGGCGCATCGTCCAGATGACCGGAGGCCGCCGTGACCTCGGGTCCGCGATCGCTCTCCGAGTACACCCTCATGACCTTCGTCGGGAGGTCGGTGCGCAGCTCGGTCTGCGACCCGCGGAGCAGGAAGCCGCCGAACAGGCCATGTTGGGGTTGGATCGTGTTGTAGTAGCCGACCAGCTTCACGGTGGACTGCGAGTGGCCCGACGCGATCAGGATCCGCGGCTTGAGCACTCCGAGCGGAGACGGGCCGTTGCGAACCTGCAGCGACCTCGCCGCCTGCGAGTAGATGTCCTCGGAGAGCTGGTCGTCCAGGATGTTCAAGCTGCCGTAGCGCTCCAAGTTGAACTGCTTCAGCGCGACGACGCCGGCCAGCTGTGCGCTCACGCCGACCCACGCGTAGCCCTCGCGGATGAGGTGCTCGTGGGAGGCGAACCAGTCGTATTCCTGGTCGTAGCCGGCGGTCACGTTGTTCCACTCCACGACCACGACGCCGTTGAAGTTCGACCGTTTCGCGGGCCGCCGCACGACGATCCTCGTCTTGTATGGGCCGGTCGAGGCGACCACGCCCTGGATGTAGCGCCGCGCGCTGCCTTCGACGAAGTACTCCTGCTCTACGTAGCCCACGCTCGCGAGGTCGACGTCGGTGCTGAAGAACGGGCGCGACGAGGCGTTGGAGATCGGTCCGGTGACCGTCGGGGAGGGGACGTCGTTGGGCGCCGCCTGCGCTGTCGCCGAGAGGCATAGGCCGGTGAGCGCGACGACGGCGACGACTCGAGTGATCTCGACAGTGCCCACGTATTCCCCCTCGACGCTGACTGCGCCCCGCGGCCCTGCCGCCCGGGACGGTGAGCGGGGGAGCGTATCAAACGTTTGTTTTTCAGGCCACCCGACCCGATGACCGGGTCAGATCGCCGGCTCAGGCGCTGAGACCTGACAGCAGGACGTCGGCGATGTCGTCCGCCACGTCATCGGCGGTCTCGGGACCGTCGCCGTGGAACCACTCCGACGTCCAGTTCAACGTGCCGATGACCGTGAGCACCGCGATGCGCGGGTTGAGCTTGTCGCTGAACTCGCCCTTGGCGATACCGTCGGCGATGAGCGTCTGGAAGATCCCCTCGTACTCGCGACGCTTGTCCATCACGTCGGTGCGGCTGGCGCCCGTGAGGTACTTCCACTGATGCAGCGCCACGCGCACGTGCTCGGGGTCCTCGGCGATCAGCGCCATATGGGCGTGGATCAGCGCCCGGAAGCGCGCCGCCGGCGTCTTCTCGGCTTCGATCGCCTCCCGGCAGGCGACCATGAACCGGTCGATCCCGGTCTCCACGATGTCCGCGAGCAGCTGCTCCTTGCTCGAGATGTGGACGTAGAGGCTCCCGGGCAGCAGGCCGACCGCACTCGCGATGTCGCGCATCGACGTGGACGGGTACCCGCGCTCACTGAACAGAGCGATGGTGGCTGCGAAGATCGCATCGCGCGAGGAGCGCTTAGCCGTGGACTCTTCCACCACGCCGATGGTAGCTCTCCTGTCCGACACGTCTATCGCGCGCCGCGGTCGCGGTCACAGCCCCATCTCCTTGGCGATGATGCTGCGCTGGATCTCGTTGGCACCCCCGCCCACCATGGCGTGCTTGGCCTCGCGGAAGTAGCGCTCCATGTCGTACTCGGGGAGCTGGGCATAGCCGCCGAGGGCCTGCATCCCGTTGAACGACGTCTGGAAGGCGGTGTCGGCCGCGAACACCTTGGCCATCGAGACCTCCTTCATCGCGCGCTCGCCGCGCGCCATCTTCGTCGCGGCGTTGTAGACCAGCAGCCGGGCCGCCTCGACGTGGCACTCGTTCTCGGCCATCCGGTGCTTGAGCACCTGGAACGAGGAGAGCGGGCGCCCGAACTGCGTGCGGCCCTTCGTGTACTCGATCGTGTCGTCGAGTGCCGTGCGAGCGTTGCCGACATAGGACGCGGCGAGGCTGAGGCGCTCGTACTCGAGGTGCTGGCCGACGATCTGCCAGCCCTGCCCGGGCTCCCCGATGATGTTCGTCCTCGGCACGCGGACGTCCGAGAAGAAGATCTCCGTCGTTCCCAGGCTCCGGCGCACGATCGTGTTCATCTTGCGGACGTCGACGCCCGGCGTGTCGTTCGGGACCAGGATGAGGCTCAGGCCGCGGTGGCGCTCGTCGCCCGTGCGTGCGAGCACGGCGATGGTCGCGCCCGGCAGGTGCGCCCCGGAGCAGAACACCTTGTTCCCGTCGAGCACCCACTCTTCGGTGTCCGAGTCGAGTCGCGCACGCGTCGAGACGCCGGCGGCGTCGGAGCCGGCCCCGGGCTCGCTGATCGCGATGCTGAACTTGCGTTCTCCGGCCAGGAAGCCCGGGAGGTACTGCTCGCGCTGCTCGTCGGTGCCGCTGCTGGAGATGTTCGTCGCCGTGAACATGCTCGTCATGACGCAGGCGGCGAAGTCCAGGCTGAACTTCGCGATCGCCTCGCAGAAGATCGCGTACATCACCGGGTCGGCGTCGACGCCTCCGTAGCGTTCCGGCACGAGCAGCCCCAGCCATCCCTGCTTGGCGATCTTGCGGTAGGCGCCCTCGGGGAACTCGCGGCTCTGGTCGTGCTCGCGCGTGTACTCGCGCCCGACTTCGCGATCCATGAACCGATGGACCGTCTCGCTCCACAAGCGCTGATCGTCGGTGAATTGGAAGTCCATGAAGTCCTCCTCGCGAGTGGCGCACCCGTGTGCTGCCGCCATGCAATACTACAAACAAATGCTTGTTTTTCACGCGAGGACCCGATGATCGACGGCAGGATCGTGGTCGATGCCGTCGTTCACCCGTACAACCTGGCGCCGGAGAACCAGGAGCCGGCCGCACAGGCGCAGATCGACGCGGTGTATGCGGCGCACACGGTCGCCACGGTGCCGGAAGACGCCGACTTCCGTCTCGCCCCCGAGGAGTTCTTCAGCGACTTCCCCTTCGAGGCCATGGCCCGCTCGCTCTTCGTCGAGAGCCCGATCGACGTCGCGGTCATCCACGCGCTGCCCAACCTCGGCTTCGCCAAGGGCTACGTGACCGACCCGTGGCGCGCTGCGGCGTTCCGCGACCGCCATCCGGGACGCTTCCTCCTCTACGGGACGGTCGACACGCCGCTCGTGGACACCGCCGTCGCACAGCTCGAGCGCCAGGTGGAGGAGCTGGCGATCGACGGGCTGAAGGTCTACCCGTCGTTCTTCTACGACGGGCTCGCCGAGGGCTGGCGCCTCGACGGCGACGACTACGCGACGCCCCTGCTGGAGGCGGCCCGGGACCTCGGCATCCGCAACGTGGCCATCCACAAGGCGCTGTGGCTGCCGCCGGCGCCGCGCGACGCGTTTCGCGTCGAGGACCTCGAGATGCCGCTCGGCCGGTTCCCCGAGCTCAACTTCCACATCGTGCACGCGGGCATGGCGTTCGTGGAGGAGACGTGCGCGCTCTTGCGCGATCACGCGAACCTGCACGCGACCCTCGAATCGACCTTCATGTACGTCAATGTGCACCCCGAGCGGTTCGCCGGTGTGCTCGAGCGCCTGCTCGAAGCCGCGGGCTCGGAGCGACTGATGTTCGGCAGCGGGTCGAACCTCATGCACCCGCGGCCGCTGCTCGACGCGTTCGCGGAGTTCGACCTCGCCCGGGACGATCGCGCGAACATCCTTGGCGCGAACGTCCTGCGCGTGCACGGCCTCGATGAGCATGCGCTGCTCGAGCGGGTCTCTGCGGACGCGTTCGCGACCGCGGATCGAGCAGGGCCCTGGAGCGGCGTGCGGGCCGGGGCGGCGTGATGGTGTCGCGCGAGGGCGTGCTCGCCGCGCTCAAGCGCGTGCCCGAGCCGTGCAGCATCGCGATGCGCGCGCCGATCGACATCTGCGAGATGGGGCTCGTCGAGGACGTCCGGATCGAGGGCGGCAGCGTGCGGGTGGAGCTGGTGCTGACCGATGCCTCGTGCCCGCACTTCACGTCGATGCGACGCTACATCGCGGACGCGCTCACGGAGCTCGAGGGAGTGACCGCG
>DATHJG010000212.1:0-2344 GCA_035489875.1 Solirubrobacteraceae bacterium
CAAGCCGCTGCGCGCGCCGCTGCTGCTCGCGGTCGTCGTGTCGCCGAAGCCGAGCCACAAGGTGCCGCTCTGGGAGCAGGAGGCCGTCGCATCCGGGGTCGCCCACTCCCTCAGCCTCGCGCTCGACGAGGCCGGCTGGGGCGTCATGTGGCGCACCGGGCTGCACGCTCGGTCGTCACCGGTGCACCGGATGCACGACCTGGCACCCGACGAGACGCTGCTCGGCTGGCTCTACGTCGGCGGCAAGCCCGCGAAGCAGAAGAGCGGACGGCGCAAGCCGGTCAACGCGAAGGACTACCTGACGTCGCTGTGAGCCCGCGACGGCGGGTGGGGATCGCCGCGATGACGACCGCGACGAGGGTCAGACCGGCACCGATGAGCGTCGGGACGCCGATCAGGTGCCCCGGTACGGGAAGCACGAGGTCGAGGATGGCGGCGGCGACGACCTGCCCGGAGAGCACGGCGAGGCCGAGCACGAGCACCCCGGTGATGCGGACCAGCACGGTCTGCGCGGCGATGAAGATCGCGCCGATGACGCCGCCCGTATACAGCACGGGATTCGAAGGGAAGCTCGCCGGCCATGGAGCGAACAGCAGATGGATGAGCAGCGCCACGGTCAGCAACGCCGCTCCGACCGCGAAGCTGACGAACGTCGCCGTCAGGGGTGAGCGAGCGACCTCGCGCACCTGGCCGTTGAGCGCCTGCTGGGCGCCGACCGCGAGTCCCGAGATGAGCGGTGCCAGCAGCACCCAGAACGGGACGTCGGCACGCAGCTGACCGGAGACGGCGATCACCACGGCAACGAGCGCGAGCGCCGCGCCGAAGACCCGGGTCACGGTCAGTCGCTTGGCCTGCATCGTGCCGAGGCCCGACCTGTCGATCAGGAGGGAGCTGACCGTCTGCCCCGCGACCACGCCGACCGTGAAGAGAGCGACACCCACGATCGCGACCACGAGGCTCTGCGAGAGGACGAAGAACGCTCCGCACGCGCCGCCCGCGAGATACCACCACGGGATCCGTCGCTCGCGCAGCGCAGCGGTCACGAGGCCGAGCCCGCGCCGGCCGGTCGGGGCGAGGGCAAGGGCGATCGCGAGCAGCACGAAACCCGAGCCGAAGGACAGGAACGCGGTGACGAACCCGTCATCCAGCTCGGTCGAGAGCTGCCCGTTGATGCGCGACTGGACGGCGACCAGCGCACCGCTGACCACGGCCACCGCGGTCGCGATCGTCAGGCGCAGCGGGTGCGGCTCGGCGGCTTCGGACATCGAGCCAACGCTATCGCGCCGGTAGACTCGGGGCGTTTCGCCCTCTTAGCTCAGTGGTAGAGCACCGCTCTTGTAAAGCGAAGGTCGTCGGTTCAACCCCGACAGAGGGCTCTCAAAATCACTGCTGCGTCAGAGTGACACCACAATTGTTTGACATGACACCACGATGGTGTCATGATGGTGCCATGGACCTCGGACAGCACGTCAGCGACCTGCAGCGCCAGCTGGTGGACGCCGCGGAGTACGGCACGGACGACACCCGCGTCGTCGCCGAGCGGTTCGCCGCCGGACTGGATGCCGCGGCGCGGCTCGTGCTCATCGATGTGCTGTCGGCCGCGGCCGGCGAGATCACCCGCGACCTCGCACCCGGGTCGGTCGACCTGCGACTGCGCGGACGCGACGTCGAGTTCGTCGTGACCCAGCCAGGCACGGAGGCTGACACCGACGAGCCGCCCGCTGCATCCGTCGACCTCGACGATGCGAGCACCTCGCGCACGACGCTCCGCCTGCCGGACGCCCTGAAGGTCAGGGTGGATGAGGCGGCGGCGGCCGACGGCCTGTCGGTCAACACCTGGCTGGTCCGCGCGATCGCGGCAGGCCTCCAACCGAAGCAACGACGATCCGCGCAGCGCACGCTGCGCACGGGCGACAACTTCACGGGCTGGGCGCGCTAGACCGCTCACCCACCTCATCCATCAGCCCCGCACACGAGCGGGGTCAACCACCACGCCAAGAGAAGGGGACGCACTGCCATGCCCACTTACACCACCCCCAGCCCGATCGACCTCGCCATCAGCGTGCAGATCGGCGCTATCGAGGTCGTCGCCGGTGACCGCACGGACACCATCGTCACCGTGTCCCCCACCAACCCGGCGATAGCCGGAGAGGTCCGACGCGCGGAGGAGACCAAGGTCGCCTTCGACGGCCAGCGGCTCACCATCACGGGGCCGCGGGTCTACCTCGCCTGGATCGGCCCGGGCTCGAAGAGCGAGTCGATCGACGTGAAGGTCGAACTGCCGACGGGGTCGCGGCTCGCGGCCGAGCTCTCGTACGGCGGCGTGCGCACCTCTGGACGCCTC
>DATHJG010000213.1:0-10494 GCA_035489875.1 Solirubrobacteraceae bacterium
CAAGCAGGAGCCGACCACCGGCGCCCACGCCGGCGGGCACGGGACGACCGAGGAGCGCGAGGCGGTCAAGCTGTGAGCGCGACCGTCACGCGCGACGCCGAGGGCACGGTCACCGGCAACACCTACGACAAGTACGGCTCGACCAACCCGGTCGTGCGGCGCCTGATGGCGACGTTCCAGCGCACGCTCGGGGAGCTGTTCGAGCGGGTGGACCCGGCGTCGGTGCTCGACGTCGGCTGCGGGGAGGCGATCCTCACGCACCAGTGGGCGACCGCGCGGCCCGCCACGCGCGTCGTCGGCTTCGACCTCGAGGACCCCGTGATCCAACGCGAGTGGGAGCAGCGCACCTGCGCGAACCTCGAGTACCGGATCCTGCGCGCGCAGGAGGCGTTCCCGTTCGCCGCGGGCGAGTTCGCGGTCGCCACCGCGATCGAGGTGCTCGAGCACGTGCCGGACCCCGAGCACACGGTCGCGGAGATGGCGCGCTGCGCGCGCGGCGGGCACGTGCTCGTCTCGGTGCCGCGCGAGCCGCTGTGGCGCGGGCTGAACATGGCGCGGGGCGCGTACGTGAAGGACCTCGGCAACACGCCCGGGCACGTCAACCACTGGTCGAAGCGCTCGTTCGCGGCGCTGCTCGCGCGCCACGGCGAGGTCGTCGAGGCGCGGTCGCCGTTCCCGTGGACGATGCTGCTGGCGAAGGTTTGACGGCCACCCCCGCCGAGGTCGAGAACGAGGGGGGCGCGCCGTCCGGCTACGGCCAGGGCGCCCGGATCCTGTCGGTCGGCATCGCGACGACGGGCGTCGTCACGTTCGCGTACTTCTCGGTCGCGTCGCACGTCCTGGACGACGCCGACTACAAGCGCATCTCGCTGCTGTGGTCGGTGCTGTTCATCACGGTCTCGGTGATCTACCGGCCGATCGAGCAGCTGCTCTCGCGCACGATCGCCGACCGGCGCGCGCGCGGGCTCGCCGGCGACCACCCGATGCGCACGCCGCTGCTGATCCAGGGCGGCTTCGCGCTCGGGTTCGCGGCCGTCGCGCTCGCGCTGCGCGGGCCGATCCAGGACGGGCTGTTCGACGGCTCGGCGGCGCTGTACTGGATCCTGTTCGTCGCCGTGCTCGCGTACGCGGCGAGCTACTTCGCGCGCGGCTGGCTGGCCGGGCACCAGTGGTTCGGGCTCTACGGCGGGCTCGTGTTCCTCGAGGCGACGTCGCGGCTGCTGTTCGCGCTGGCGGTGGCGGTCGGGATCGCGGAGGGGCAGACCGCGGTGGCGCTCGGCATGGCCGCGGCGCCGTTCGTCTCGCTGGTCGTCGTCCCGCTCGCGTTCTCGCGCCGCCCTGCCGCGGGGGGGCGGCGCGAGCGCGCGGAGGACGACCTCGGCGTCGCCCGCGGCGGCCGCTTCGCGGTCGCGGTGCTCGCGATCATGCTCGCCGAGCAGACGCTGCTCAACGCGGCCGTGCTCACCACCGACCTGACCGCCGACGACGCGGTCGTGGCCGGCTTCGTGTTCAACGTGCTGCTGATCGCGCGCGCGCCGCTGCAGCTCTTCCAGGCGGTGCAGGGCTCGCTCCTCCCCCACCTCGCGGGGCTCGAGGCGCGCGCGGGCCGCGCGGAGGCGCACCGCGCGGTCCGGATCACGGTGCTCGCGATCGCGGGGTTCGCACTCGCGGTGGCGGCCGGCCTCGTTGCCATCGGCCCGTGGGCGATGGACGTGCTGTTCGACGACGGCGCGACCTACGGGCGCTGGGGGCTCGCGCTCGTCGCGCTCGGCATGGGCTTCCACCTGATGGCCGGCACGCTCAACCAGGCGGCGCTGGCGCGCGACGAGGCGGGACGCGCCGCCGCCGCGTGGCTGGTCGCGGCCGCCGCCTTCCTCGCGTGGCTCGTCGCGCCGGTGGTGGACGACGAGCTGCTGCGCGCCGAGGTCGGCTATCTCGGCGCAGCCGCGCTTCTGTGCGGATTGCTCACGGTGGCCTACCGGCGGGTCGGGTAATGTCGGACGTTCAGATGGCGTACACCCTCGAGCACGATGCGATCGAACCCGGTCACCTGATCGCGATCACGGGCGACCTGGACCTCGCGGCCACGCCGGAGCTGTCCACCGTCCTGCTCATCGCGCTCGGATCGCCCGGCTCGCTGGTCGTGCTCGACCTCGCCGCCGTCGAGTTCATCGACTCGAGCGCGCTCGGGACGCTGCTCAAGGCGGGCGAGGAGATCGAGTCGGCCGGCAAGCGCCTGCGGATCGTGTGCGCCGGCGGGCCGGTGCGGAAGCTGCTCGAGATGACGAACCTGACGAACCGCTTCCAGCTCTGCCCGTCGCGCGACGACGCGTTCGCGGCGGCCTGACGCCGCGGATGGACGGGCTCCGGCTCGAGCCGCTCGCCAAGCGGCACCTGGACGGCGTCGAGACGCTCGTGACCGACCCCGACGTGCTCCGCTTCACGCGCATGCCCGAGCCGCCGCCGGCGGGCTTCGCGCGTGACTGGGTCGCGCGCTACGAGACCGGGCAGCGCGAGGGGACGCTCATGGGCTTCGCGGCGGTCGACGAGCGCGGCGCCTTCCTCGGCCTCGCGCTCGCGCCGCACATCGACCCCGGGACCCGCGAACTGGAGCTGGGCTACATCGTCGCGCCGGCCGCGCGCGGCCGCGGCGTCGCGACCGCGATGCTGCGGGACCTCACCCGCTGGGCGTTCGCCGAGCTCGGTGCGCTGCGCGCGTACCTGCTGATCGACACCGGCAACGTCGCCTCCCAGCGCGTCGCCGAGCGCTGCGGCTATGTGCTCGAGGGCGTGCTGCGCTCGGTGCACCTCAAGCAGGACCGCCGGAGCGACCAGATGATCTGGTCGCGCCTGCCGACGGATCCCGAGCCCGGCTGACCCGTCGCCCCTCAGGGCCCGTACGCCGCAGTGCGCGCGACCACCAGCGGAAGCCAGTCGCGCACGGCGGCCGCGATGGCCGCCCGATCGGACTTGAGGCCGTGGTCGCCGGCGACCACGGCCACCGTCCGGTTGGGCGCGTCCGGCGGCATGCCGAACGGGTCGCGCTCGCCCTGGACGACCAGCACCGGCACCGCGACGGCGTCGAGCTCCGAGAGCCGCGACTTCTCCGGCCGGCCCGGCGGGTGGACGGGGAACGCGAGGCACACGACGCCGATCGCGCTGGTCTCCGCCGCGGTCCGGCACGCCACGCGCGCGCCGGCCGAGCGGCCGCCGACGAGCAGCGGCACGTCCCCACGCAAGCGCTCGACGACGGCGATCCAGGCCGCGTCGAGCTGCTTCGCCGGGGCGGGCGAGCGCCGTCCCGCGACGCGGTAGGGCTGCTCGACGAGCGCGACGCTCACCCCCGCCTCCTGCGCGACCTTCGTCGCGGTCACGAGGTCCGGCGCCGTCACGCCGCCACCGGCCCCGTGCCCGAGCACCAGCAGCGCGCGCGGCGCCTCGACCTCGTGGACGTGCGCCCGCGCGGTTCCGTGCGGGGTCTCGATCTCCACTACTCCGTCGTCACCGCCCGCAGCACGTCGACCTTCGACGCCCGCCGGGCCGGCGGGATCGCGGCGATGACGCCGGCGATCGCCGCCAGCACCGTGAGGACGATCAGCGTGACGATCGGGAACGTGAGCACGAAGCCGTCGGCGGCCAGCGGCCGCGACACGATGACCGCGAACACGACCCCCAGCGCCAATCCGAGGACGGCGCCGATCAGCGCCGTGATCACCGACTCGGCGCGCACCATGCGGCGCACCTGGCGCTTGCTCATGCCGACCGCGCGCAGGAGCCCGAGCTCCCGCGTGCGCTCGTGCACGGCGAGCGCCAGCGTGTTGACGATCCCGAGCAGCGCCACGATCACCGACAGCCCCAGCAGGCCGAAGACCAGGCCGAGCAGCTGGTTGACCTGGTTGGCCGACTCGTCCTTGAACTGCGTGAGCGTCTGCGCCTTGGCGATCGGGAACCCCGCCAGCGCGCTCTTCGCCGCCCGCTCCAGCGTCTCGGGCGTCCCCTGGCCGCCGACGAGGATGAACGCGTCGTCGGGCTGGTTCCAGTCCTTGGTCATCGACGCGTTGGTCACGACGATCATGCCGAGCATGCCGAGCTTGTTGTCGTACGTCCCGGCCAGCTC
Organism: Solirubrobacteraceae bacterium; assembly: GCA_035489875.1. Taxonomy (GTDB): domain Bacteria; phylum Actinomycetota; class Thermoleophilia; order Solirubrobacterales; family Solirubrobacteraceae; genus DASQMT01. The sequence continues at coordinate 4,118 of DATHJG010000213.1, forward strand.
GTAGTCGACCTTCGTGCCCTTCGGCGTCGTGACCCGGATCGGGTCGCCGAGCTCGAACCCGTGGCTCTCGGCCCAGCCGTCGTCGGCGAGCACCTGATCGTCGCGCAGGTTGGCGAACGTGTCCGGGCCGCCCTGCTTGAGCTCGGGGTCGAACACCTGCGTGATCGTCGCCGCGTCGATGCCCGACGCGGCCTGCGAGTCGCCGCCGCCCTCGATGTTGGCCTGGTCGAACCGCATCGGCGAGACGACCTGGACCCCGTCGACGTCGCGCATCCGCTCGGCCACGGCGGGCGAGACCGGCGAGAAGCCGTCGTCGTGGGTGACGATGAGCGCCGTCCGGCTGAACTGCTCGTCGATCACCTTGTCGACCGACCCGCTGATCCCGGCCGCGAAGATCGCCGTGAAGACGACGAGCGCGAGCCCGATCATCAGCGCCGAGGCGGTGATCGCGGTCCGCTGCGGCTGGCGCTCGGCGTTCTCGCGCGCCAGCCGGCCGGGCATGCCCTGCATGCGCTCGAGCGGTGCGCCGATGAACCGCGCGAGCGGTCGGACCAGCACCGGCGCGAGCAGCGCGACGCCGAACATCATCACGACGACCCCGAGACCGAGCAGCGACGCGGCGGCCGAGCCGTCGGCGCCGAACAGCCCGCCGAGCAGGGCGAGCAGGCCCAGCCCGATCACCGCCGTGGAGGTGATCAGGCGCTTGCGGCTCACACGCCGCGCGCCGGGCGTCGCCGCCTCGCGCATCGCCTCGACGGGCTCCACCTGCGTCGCGCGCCGCGCCGGCACGAGGCCGGACACCAGCGTCGCGATCATCCCGACCGCCAGACCGACGATGATCGTCCGCGGCGCGATCACGGTGCCGGTCGACGGCAGGTCGACGCCGGCCGAGGACAACAGTCCACGGAGGCCGGGGGCGAGCACGAGGCCGCCCAGGATGCCGAGCACGGACGCCACGAACCCGATCGCGAGCGTCTCGACGACCACGGATCCGAGCACCTGCCGGCGCGACGCGCCGAGCGTGCGCAGCAGCGCGAACTCGCGCGAGCGCTGGGCGACGGTGACGGCGAACGTGTTGAAGATCAGGAAGCCGCCGACCAGCACGGCGACGCCCGCGAACACGAGCAGCGCGACCGTGAGGAACCCGAGCGAGTCGGTGATGTCCGCGGCGGACTTGTCGGCCTGCTCCTTGCCGGTGCGCACGTCGGCGGCGCCGTCCAGCGCGCGCGAGACGTCGGCCTTCAGCGCTTCGGGCGAGGTCCCGTTCTGGGCCGCCACGGCGACCTCGGTGATGTCGCCCGGCTTGGCCGCGATCTTCTGCACCTCGGCCAGCGGCATCGACATGCTCACGATGCCGAGCGAGTTCTGGTCGCCCAGCTTCGTGATGCCGACGATCTCGTAGTCGGCGACCGGCGCGCGGCCGGCGATCCGCAGCTTGTCGCCGACGTGGAAGTCGTGGCGGTCCGCCGTCGCCTTGTCGAGCGTGACCTGGCCGGGCTGGTCGGCCCGACCGCCGTCGGCGTACGTCATCGGGTCGAACCGCTCCTGGTTCGTGGAGAAGACGATCGACGGCGGGCCGTTGCCCCCGATCGAGTCGCCGCTCTTGTCGAAGATCGTGACCTCGCTCTGGTAGCGCGCCTCGGCCGCCTCGACGCCGGGCGCGGCCTCGACCTTCTCGAACGTCCCGTCCGGCAGCGGCTGGATCCGCCCGCCGAAGTCGCCCTCGACCGGCTGCTTGGCGGTGACGTTGACGTCGACGCCCTTCGACACGCGCTCGAACAGGTCGTCGAACGACGCGTTGATCGTGTCGGTGAAGATGAACGTGCCCGCGACGAACGCGACGCCGATCACGACGGCGAAGCCCGTCAGGGCCGTGCGCAGCTTGCGGGCGAGCAGCCCGCGCAGGGCCATCCGTGTCATCTACGCGACCTGCTTCATGAGGTCGAGCAGCGCGTCGGCCGACTCGGCGGCGCCGTCGTGCACGACGAGGCCGTCGCGCAGCAGCACGACCCGGTCGGCGGCGGCCGCCGCTCCGGCGTCGTGCGTGACCATGATCACGGTCTGGCCGAAGTCGTCGACGGCGCGCCGCAGCAGGTCGAGCACGTCCCCCGCGGACTTCGAATCGAGGTTGCCGGTCGGCTCGTCGGCGAACACGACCGCCGGACGCGCGATCAGCGCGCGGGCGATCGCGACGCGCTGCTGCTGGCCTCCCGACAGCTCGGCGGGCCGGTGCGTCAGGCGGTCGCCGAGGCCGACGGCGTCGACCACCGTGTCGAACCACGAGTCCTCGACCTTCTTGCCGGCGAGCATCAGCGGCAGCGTGATGTTCTCGCGCGCCGTCAGGACCGGGATCAGGTTGAATGCCTGGAAGACGAAGCCGAGCTTGTCGCGGCGCAGCGAGGTGAGGCGCTTGTCGTCGAGGTTCGCCAGCTCCTGCCCGTCGACCACGACTGAGCCGGACGTCGGCCGATCGAGCCCTGCGAGCAGGTGCATCAGCGTGGACTTGCCGGAGCCCGACGGCCCCATGATCGCCGTGAACTCGCCGGCGGGGAAGCCGATCGTGATGCCGCGCAGCGCGTGGACCGCGGCCTCCCCCTCCCCGTACGTCCGGTGCAGCTCGGCGGTGGAGACGATGGAGGCGGTTGCGGTGGCGGTCATGGGCACAGCATCGTGAAGCAACCGAACCGCAAACAGGAGGAGACCCGGTGAAGACCGGGTGCGGGCAGCCGCACTGAGCTCAGCCCGCGCGCAGGTAGGCCAGCACCGCGAGCACGCGCCGGTGGTCCTCGACCGTCGGGGTGAGGTCGAGCTTGGAGAAGATCGACGTCACGTGCTTCTCCACCGCGCGCTCGGTCACGACGAGCGCCTCGGCGATGGCGGCGTTGGAGCGCCCCTCCGCCATCAGCCCGAGCACCTCGCGCTCGCGCGGCGTGATCGACTGCAGCGGGTCCTCGCGGCGGCGCCGGCCCAGCAGCAGCGCGACGACCTCGGGATCGAGCGCCGAGCCGCCGCCCGCCACGCGCCGCACGGCGTCGGTGAACGAGTCCACGTCGGCGACGCGGTCCTTCAGCAGGTAGCCGGTCGACTCGGTCGACTGGGAGAGCAGCTCGAGCGCGTACGCCTCCTCCACGTACTGCGAGAGCACCAGCACGCCGACGCCCGGGTGGTCGGTGCGGATCTTGTGGGCCGCGCGCAGCCCCTCGTCGGTGTGCGTGGGCGGCATGCGGACGTCGACGACCGCGACGTCGGGCTTGTGCGCGCCCACCTTGCGCAGCAGGTCCTCTGCGTCGCCGGCCTGCCCGGCGACCTCGAAGCCGTACTCCTCCAGCAGCCGCGCGAGGCCCTCGCGCAGGAGCACGGAATCGTCGGCGATCACGACGCGGATCGGGTCGGTCATACGGGGATCTCAGCACGAAGCAGGGTGCCGGCGCCCTCCGGTGAGCGCAGCTCGAGCGTCCCGTCGAGCGCGGAGATGCGATCGGCGAGCCCGCGCAGGCCCGATCCGCGGTCCGGATCGGCGCCCCCGACGCCGTCGTCGGCGACCTCGACGACCGCGTGGCCGTTGGACCGCGAGACGCAGACGCGGGCCTGCGAGGCCTGGGCGTACTTGACCACGTTGGTCAGCGCCTCGGCCACGACGAAGTACGCCGCCGCCTCCACGGCGGCCGGGAGCCGCTCGCGCGGCGTGCCGTCGAGCTGGACCGGCACCGGCGAGCGCCCGGCGAGCGCCTCGAGCGCCGGCGCGAGGCCGCGGTCCGACAGCACCGCGGGATGGATCCCGCGCGCCAGCTCGCGCAGCTCCTCCAGCGCGCGGGCGAGCTCCTCCTGCGCGCCGCCGAGCAGCTTCTCGGCGGTGCCCGGGTCCTTGCGCAGCTTGCCCTGCGCCAGCCGCATCGTGAGCGAGAGGGCGACGAGCCGCTGCTGGGCGCCGTCGTGCAGGTTGCGCTCCAGCCGCCGTCGCTCGGCGGTGCCGGCCTCGACGATCCGGGCGCGCGAGGCGCGCAGCTCCTCGACCCGCGCGCGCAGCTGCGCCTGCAAGCGCTCGTTCTCGATCGAGAGGCCGGTCGCCGCCGCGACCGAGCGCACCAGCTCGGGGTCCTCGCACAGCGAGCGGTCGTGCACGATCGCGCCGACCGCGCGGCCCTCGCGCTCCACGCGCGTGACCGCGCGCGCCGGGTCGTCCTCGTCGGGCAGCGTGGTCGGCTTGCCGGCCGCGTCGACCCAGCGGCGCTTGTCCTCCAGCCAGTAGACGACCTGGAGCGAGCGGTCGCCGAGCGCGGCGGAGAGCATCTCGCGCAGCCCGCTGCGGTCGCTCCCCTCCCCCATCCGGTGCAGCAGCTCGGTGACCGCGCCCGCCTGCACCACGCGCGACCGCAGCAGCCCGAACAGGAACCCGTACGGCGTCAGGGCGAAGAAGATCATCCCCAGCAGGGTCAGGACGTTGTAGACGCTGTCAGGCCCGTTGACCGCCTCGGACGTGAGCGAGCCGGCGAGCAGCACGAGCAGGCAGATGCCCGACCACAGCACCGGCGCCATCGCGCGGCGCTGGGGCTGCGTGGCGTCCTGCCAGCGCGCCACCAGCACGTAGAGCACGTAGCCGACCAGGATCACCGCGAGTACGGCCGTGAGCGCGTCGAGGACCGTGAACAGCGTGTCGTAGTCGCCTATGAAGAACGCGGAGTCGGGGCAGTCGCACCCCATCCGGTCCGGGTTGCCGAACAGCAGGATCGGGAGCGGACCGATCAGCGCGAGCGCGTAGCCGGCCGCCAGCACCTTGCGCAGCCGCGGCGAATCGATCCGCCCGTCCGGATACGCCAGCAGCATGTGCACGAACACGGCGAGGTACACGCTCGACAGCAGCACGCCGATCGTGAACAGCCAGCTCGAGTCGGCGGCGCTCAGCACGCTGAGGAAGAACGCGAACCCGACGGCGGTCATCAGCACGCCGAAGCGGTTGTCGGGCCGGCGCCACCAGGCGTACAGCCCGACGCCGATCCACGACCAGCCGAGGAACAGCCCCAGCGTCGCGCTGACGGCCTTCGCGTCGATGTGGTCGGAGGAGAGGGCGATCGCGAGGGCGACGAGCCCGACGACGATGCCCTCGATCGCGACGAGCCCGAGCGCGCGCCGCAGTCCGGTCACGGGGTGAGCAGTTCCTGCACGCGCTCACCCGAGAGCTCGGCCTTGGGGACGAAGCCGGTGGCGCCTGAGGTGCTCACGAGCGGCCCGAAGTCCGAGCAGTCACGGCTGGAGGTCATGATCACCACCGGGTGCTCGACGTGGGCCATGATCTGCGCGCAGACGTCGAAGCCGTCGATGTCCGGCAGCTGCACGTCGAGCAGGACGACCTGGGGGCGGAGGCGACAGCACTCCTGCAGGGCCGACGCGCCGTCGGCCGCCTCCCCCACCACGTTGAACCCCTCGGACTCCAGCACCACCCGGGCGCTGGCCCGGAATGACGGGTGGTCGTCGACGATGAGGATCGTGCAAGGCATGTCGGTGTGAACGATTGTCGTCGCAAGCAACTGGCGCGCCCATACGGTTGGCCACACTCAACGGCGGGCGGCGTCTGTCACCGCACGGTACGCCGCTCCAGGGTCCGGTGCGCCGAACACGGCCGATCCGGCGACGAACACGGTCGCGCCGGCGCGCGCGCAAGGGCCTGCGGTGGTCGCGTCGATGCCGCCGTCGACCTCCAGCGCGGGCCGCTCGCCGATCGCCGCCCGCAGCCGCTCCACCTTCGCGACCGACCCCGGGAGGAACTGCTGGCCGCCCCAGCCGGGGTTGACGGTCATGCAGAGCAGCAGGTCGATGTCCTCCGTCAGCTCCGACACGGCGACCACCGGCGTGCCGGGGCACAGCGCGAGGCCGGCGCGGCAGCCGGCGTCGCGCACCGCCCCGAGCCCGTAGTTGGTGTGCGGCGTGGCCTCGACGTGCAGCGTGATGCCGTCGGCGCCGGCCTTGGCGAACTCGGCGACGTGGCGCTCGGGGCGCTCGACCATCAGGTGGACGTCGACGTAGCCGCCGGCCTCGTGGATCTGGTCGGCGAGCGCGGAGACGGCCGACGGGCCCATGCTCAACGCGGGGACGAAGTGCCCGTCCATGACGTCGACGTGGATCGTGCGGGCGCCCGCGTCGAGCACTTCCTGCACCTGCGCGCCGAGCCGCGCGAAGTCGGCGGCGAGGATCGACGGCGCGACGCCGGCCGGTCCGGTCGCCATCAGATCGGCTGGAGCATCGAGCTCCGGCAGTGGTTGCACGCGTAGAGTGCGGTGCTCGACATGCGCACGATCGTGGAGTGCTCGCCGCAGTTCGGGCACACCGAGGCGAGCTCGAAGCGGCGCAGGCAGAGCACCGCACTCTACGCGTGCAACCAC
>DATHJG010000214.1:0-3014 GCA_035489875.1 Solirubrobacteraceae bacterium
GCGCTTGCCGCTGCCGAGGACGACCGGGAAGACCATCAGCCGCAGCTCGTCGACGAGGTCGTTCTCGATCAGCGCCTGCACGAGCTGGACGCTGCCGTGGACCACGATGTCCCCGTCGAGCTCCTGCTTGACGTTCGCGACCGACTCGGCCAGGTCGCCGTCGAGCACCGTCGAGTTGGTCCACTCGGGGTTCGAAAGCGTCGAGGAGACGACGTACTTGGGCATGGTGTTGAACTTGTCCGCGAACTCGCCGTCGCGCTCGGGCCAGGCCGCGGCGAAGCCCTCGTAGGTCACGCGCCCGAGCAGCAGGGCGTCGGCCTCGAGCGCCTCGTCCAGCTTGAACTTGTCGCCCTCGGCGCCGCGCTCGAACTCGAAGCTCCAGCCGCCGTGCCGGAAGTCCTCGGCTCCGCCGGGGTCCTCGACGACGCCGTCGAGCGAGATGAACTCGGTTACGACGATCCTTCCCATGGCGATCCTCCTGGTCGTTTCGTTTGGCGCCGCGCGGGCGCGTATATTCAAGCTATCACTTGAGCAAGCGAATGGGTGAATACGATGGCCGTCGACGAGCTGAGCAGGACCTTCGCCGCCCTCGCGGATCCGACCCGCCGGGCGATCCTCGGCCGGCTCACGGAGGGCGAGGCGACGGTGAGCGAGCTGGCAGAGCCGTTCCCGATGACCGTGCAGGCGGTCTCCCAGCATCTGAAGGTGCTCGAGCAGGCCGGGCTGATCACCCGCGGTCGCACGGCGCAGCTCCGGCCCTCGCGCCTGCACGCGGAGCCGCTCAAGGACGCGGTGGACTGGCTCGAGAGGTATCGTCGCTTCTGGGAGAGCAGCTTCGACCGCCTCGAGGCGCGCCTGCGAGAAGGTGAGCATGACTGAGCCACAGCGCACCAGCACGACGGACGGCGGCTTGACGCTCACCCGCATCTTCGAGGTGCCGCGCGAGCGCGTCTGGAGGGAGTGGACCGAGCCCGAGCGGTTCGCGGACTGGTTCGGCGGCGACGAGGCCGAGGTGCCCGCCTCGACGGTCGCGATGGACGTGCGCGAGGGCGGCACGTGGCGGGCGACGATGTACGCCGGCCCCGACCGCCGCGAGATCCGGTGGAATGGCGAGTTCCGCGAGGTCGTCGAGCCGGAGCGGCTCGTCCTCACGATCACCGATCGGCCCGGCGACGAGCGCGAGCTGCTGATCGTCGAGCTCGTCGACCTGGGCGACGGACGGACCGAGATGCGCTTCCAGCAGCGCGGCGGCATGTCGGCGCAGCAGTACGCGGCCACGGGACGAGGCTGGTCCACGTTCTTCGACCGCATGGCCAAGCACTTCGCCGGCGGTTGACCCGCGGGGGCCCGGCCGCGGTTGCTACAGTGCGTAGCACATGGCCGACCGCACGATCCCGCAACGCGAGCTGCGCAACAACATCGGCGCGGTGCTGCGGGCCGCCGAGGCCGGCGAGACGTTCACGGTGACCGTGCGCGGCCGTCCGGTCGCGCGACTCGTGCCTCCCGGAGACGCGGGGCAGCCGCGGACGGAGGTTGACCGGGCGAGCCTCCGACGGATCCTGGCCCAGCCGCTCGACGACACGCTGGCGGAGGAGCTGGACGCCGCCGAGGCGCCGGTCGACGACCCGTGGCCGCCCGCGTGAGCGGAGCCCTCCTCGACACCAGCGTCGTCATCGCGCACGACGAGGCCGGAGCGCTGGAGCTCCCCGAGACCGCGGCGATCTCGGTCATCACGATCGGCGAGCTGCACGCGGGCGTGCGCATCGCCGCCGATACGGCGGTCGCGCACCATCGGCGCCGCAGGCTGGCCGCGGTGCGGGCGGCGTTCGTTCCGCTGCCGGTCGACGAGCCGGTGGCAGAGCGCTACGGCGAGATCCTGGCGGTGGCGCGTTCGCAGCGGCGCACGGCGAAGGCGACGGATCTGCTGATCATCGCGACCGCCGCCGCCACGGAACGCGAGCTCTACACGCTGGACGCCGCCCAGGCGCGACTTGCGCAGGCTGCCGGCGTCACGACGACGGCGCTCTGACGAGCCGGAGGCGGATCCCCCAGGGGTCCGCGACCACGTCGCCGTCGCCCAGGCCGGCCGCGGCGAGGCGCTCCGCGAGCGCTGCGAGCGCGTCAGGGTCGAGCACGACCGTCCACTCGCGCAGCCCGACGGTGCCGGCCGGCGCGGGGCCGACGCCCTCGCCGCGCCACGTGTTCGCGCCCAGGTGGTGGTGGTAGCCGCCGGCGGCGAGGAAGAGCGCGCTCGGCATCGACGCCATGACCTCGAACCCGACGGTGTCGACATAGAACGCGCGGGCGGAGTCGAGGTCGCCCACGTGCAGGTGCACGTGGCCCATGCGCAGGCCCGCGCCCGCCCGGGGGACCGGCTGCTCGCCCGCGATCGTCGCGAGCAGGTCGTCCAGGTCGAGCGCGCGCGTGTACATGCCGACGCGCTCGCCCGGCGGCGCCGGCGGCCACGCGTCGCGCGGCCGGTCGGCGTAGAGCTCGATGCCGTTGCCGTCGGGATCGGAGAGGTAGATCGCCTCCGAGACGCCGTGGTCGGACGCGCCCTGGAGCCTCGTGCGGCTCACGGCCAGCCGCTGGACCGCGCGGGCGAGCTCCTCGCGCGACGGGAACAGCAGCGCGAAGTGGAACAGGCCGGCGTGGCGCCCGGCGGGCCGGGCGCCCGGCTCCTCGTGCAGCACCACGAGGTCCTCGCCCCCCGCGCCGAGCGCCGCGACGGGATCCGCGCGCCGCTGCCCGCGCAGGCCGAGGGCGTCCTGGTAGAAGGCGACCGAGCGGTCGAGGTCGGAGACGGTGAGGTGCACCGCACCGAGGCGCAGCGTGTCCGGGAGCACGGCGGGCGAGGTCTCGGTCATGAGTCCATGATGGGGAGATCCGGCTTCGAGCGGCGGGACGCGAAGAAGTCGACCAGCAGCGCGGCGCACTCCTCCCGCAGCAGGCCGCCCTCGACGTCGGGCCGGTGGTTGAAGCGGGGCTCGCCGAGCACGTCGATCACGCTGCCC
>DATHJG010000215.1:0-2831 GCA_035489875.1 Solirubrobacteraceae bacterium
TCTCGTCCAAGAGGCCAGGCGACACGTGTCGGAGTTGACGGGCCTGCGCGCCGAGACCGTCACCAGCCTGAACCGCGCCGGCGACGACCGCTGGGTCGTGACGGTGGAGATGCTCGAGCTCGAGCGCGTCCCGAACACGATGGACGTGCTGGGCACGTTCGAGATCACGCTGTCGCAGGATGGCGAGCTGCTCGGGTTCCGCCGGGTCGGCCACCGCCGCCGGTCCTCGACCGAGGACGGGAGGAGCTAGCCATGAGCGTCGAGTACCGCCGCTGCGGCAACCTGGCGGCGCCCCCGTCGGGGGGCGACAGCCTCGCCGACATCCTCGAGCGGGTGCTGGACAAGGGCATCGTGATCGCCGGTGACATCCAGATCAACCTGCTCGACATCGAGCTCCTCACGATCAAGCTGCGCCTCATCGTCGCCTCGATCGACAAGGCGAAGGAGATGGGGATCGACTGGTGGGAGACCGACCCGGCGCTCAACCGCGCGTCGGGCGCCCTCGCCGAGGAGAACCGGCGCCTGCGCGAGCGCCTGGATCGCCTCGAGCGCGCGCAGCTCGCGCCGGAGGCCGCGCCGGTGAGCCGGACCGAGCGAGGCGGCGACAGGCGGGATGACTGAGCGCCCTGTCGAGGACGAGGACCTGCGCTGGGCCGCGGAGGTTGCGCCGCGACTGCTCGAGGAGGCACGCGCGGAGGCGCTCGAGGAGGTGCGCGCGCGGCTGCGCGGCCGGCTCGTCGACGCGCTGCTGTGGAGCACCGGCCTGTCCGGCGCCCACGAGGAGGCGCCTGCCGAGCTGTCCGAACCCGAGCCCCGCGGCCTGTGGGCCTATGGCGTGCTGGAGGGCGACGCGCCGGAGCTGGTGGAGTGCCGCGGCGTCGATCCCGCCCACGACGTCGAGCTGATCCGCCACGCCGGACTGGCCGCCATCGTGAGCGAGGTGCCGCTGGACGAGTTCGGCGAGCGCGGCCTGCACGAGTCGCTCGAGGACCTGGACCGGCTCGAGCTGCTCGCGCGCGCACACCAGCGCGTGCTCGAGGAGGCGCTGCGCCGCGGGGCCGTGGTGCCGTTCCGGATCTGCACGATCTACGAGAGCGCCGCCCGCGTGCGGGAGATGCTCGCGGAAGAGCGCGACCACCTGACGGTCGCGCTGCGGCGTCTGCACGGGATGGCGGAGTGGGGCGTGAAGGCCTACGCCGGCGGCGGCGAGGACGGCGAGGGGGCGGCGGCCGCCGAGGCGGCGTCGGGCACCGACTACCTCGTGCAGAAGCGCGCCGGCCGCGACGCGGCCGAGCTCGCGCGGCAGGACGTGGACGCCGCCGTCGACGACGTCCACGCGCGGCTGCGCGAGCAGGCGGCCGACGCGGTGCTGAGCCCGCTGCAGAGCGCCCCGCTGGGCGGCCACGAGGGCGAGATGGTGCTCAACGCGGCCTATCTCGTCGCCGACGCGGACGTCGACCGATTCGGCGCGCTCGTCGCCGAGCTCGGCGGCCGCCACGCCCCGGACGGCGTGGACCTCGAGCTCACCGGCCCCTGGCCCGCCTACCACTTCAGCGAGCCCGCGGAGCGATGAGCACGCGCCACCGGGTCGCGGCGCAGCGGGAGGTCGCGCTCGTCGATCTCATCGACCGGCTGCTGGCGGGCGGCGTCGTGCTCGGCGGCGACATCACGCTCTCGATCGCGGACGTGAACCTCGTCGACCTCTACCTGCGGGTGCTGATCACGCCCTCGGAAGAGCTCGAGTCGCCGGCGTACCCCCCGGGCAAGGCGCGGCCGGCGTGATCTGGGTCTACGCCATCTGCGAGCGGCCGGAGCTGCGGCTGCCGCCGGTCCGCGGGTTGGCCGAGGCGCCGCTGGAGGGGATCGCCGAGGGAGCGCTGCTCGCCGTGGCCAGCCGGCACGAGCGGGAGCCCGAGGAGCCCGCGCTGGATGCGCTGTGGGCGCACGAGCGCGTGATCGAGGCGCTGATGGCGGACCGCGCCGTGCTGCCGCTGCGGTTCGGGACCCGGATGCCGGACGCCGACGCGGTGCGGACGCCGCTCGCCGCGCGCCGGGAGCATCTGCTCGAGGCGCTCGACCGCGTCCGCGGACGCGTCGAGCTCGCCGTGCGGGCGATCCAGCCGGAGGCGGTCGCGGCGGCCCCCGCGGCGCCCGCGGCCAGCGGGCGCGAGTACCTCCGCGCGCGGCTGAGCATCAGGCGGTCGGGCGCGTCGCTGCACGAGCCGCTCGCCGCGCTCGCCGTCGCCGCGCGGCACCGGCCGGACCTGGCGCCGGGCGAGCTGCTGCGTGCCTCCTACCTGGTCGAGCAGCCGTCCGTGGCGGGGTTCCGCAGCGCCGTCGAGCGCCTGCAGCGCGAGCATCCGGAGGCGGCGCTGCTGTGCACCGGTCCCTGGCCGGCGTACTCGTTCGTGGAGCAGGCGGGCGAATGAGCGACTCGCCCGCCGACAAGCTGCTGACGACCCCGGCCGACCTCGATCCGTTCGCCGGCGACGTCGCGCGGCTGGACGACGCCGTCACGCGCCGCATCCACGCCGATCCGGACAACGTCGAGCGCGGCCTCGCGCAGCTCGTCCTGACGATCGTGGAGCTGCTGCGCCAGTTGATGGAGCGGCAGGCGCTGCGCCGGGTGGAGGCCGGTGGGCTCGACGACGAGACGGTCGAGCGCCTCGGCCGGACCCTGATGGCGCTCGAGGCGCGCATGGAGGAGCTGAAGCAGACGTTCGACCTGCGCGACGAGGACCTCAATCTGAACCTCGGTCCGCTTGGACGGCTGCTGTGAGCTCGCTGCCCAACCGGTCAGCTGGCCCCCGGTACGTGTCAGACCGGGCGGC
>DATHJG010000216.1:0-3712 GCA_035489875.1 Solirubrobacteraceae bacterium
CACCGCCTGCCTGACGGACGGCCCGGACGTCAGCTACCGCGACGAGCAGGGCCGCGTCGGCCGCTACACGTTCACCGGCTATCGCGAGGTGCACGCGGTGATGAGCCGGCACGGCGACGGCGCCAAGCCGATCTGGATGACCGAGCTGGGCTGGAACACGCAGTCGACCGCACCGAACTCCTGCCCGGTGGGCACGAAGAAGGGCACGAAGCCGCTCGGCGTCACCGAGGACCAGCAGTCGCAGTTCCTCGCCCAGGCGTACCGCTGCCTCGCCGCCGACCCGTTCGTGCAGATCGCGCTGTGGTTCGGCCTGCAGGACATCGCCGGCTCCCCGCACGCGGCCGGCTTCGGCCTGTACCGCGGCGACCGCTCGGCGAAGCCGGCGGCTGCCGCGTTCCGGGCGCTCGACGGCGGGATCCCGGCGGTTCCGTGCGGCGGCGTGGTCGACGCGAGCGGACCGCAGATCGAGATCGCCCAGCCGCTCGACGGCCTCAAGTTCGTCGACATGATCGACATCGACGCCACGGGCGTCGACTCGGCCGGCGGCGTCGGCATCGCGCGGATCAAGATGTACGCCGACGGCGAGTTCGAGCGCACGTTCGGCGACGGCCATGCGCGCATCTCGCCGTGGTGGCCGTCGCGCTACTGGAAGCGCGGGAAGCACACGCTCACGTTCAAGGCGATCGACGAGGCCAACAACGTGATCACGAAGTCGGTCACGGTCGAGAAGGTGAAGCGGCTGCCGAAGGTGGCCACGTCGGCGAAGCTGGCGCTCCAGCAGCTCGACGCGTCGACGGTCAAGGTGACCGGCCGCGTGCGCTCGCCCAAGGCGCAGGCCGCGACCAAGCCGCGCGGCAAGGCGTTCGTCGTGTTCCAGAGGCGGGCGAAGGGGAAGTGGAAGACGGCCCACCGGATCGGCCGCCCCGCGAACCGGGCCGTCGACGTGACGCAGCGCTTGCGGCGGCCGGGGAGCTGGCGGGTCTTCCTGCGCTATCCCGGGCGGACGGGCTTCAAGCCGTCTCGCTCGAAGCCGCTGCGCTTCGAGGTCGGCTGAGCGCGGCTTGGGCTCAGCGCGGAAACGGCGGGCAGCCGCGGTTCGCGTGCGGGCGCGGGCGCGTGATGCCGCGGCCCGGCGCCACCCACTGGACGCGCGCGGCCGACGGCGTGCGGAGCGTCGACCAGGCCACCACGCCGCGGCCCGTGTCGTCGACGGCGAGCCGGACCATGCCGGCTTCGTCGGCGTCCTTGATCGTCTGCTGCACGGAGACCGCGCGCGAGAACCAGCGCCGCTTCGACGACGTGCGCGCGTAGGCGATGCATGAGCGCCGGCCGCTGTCCGCGTAGCCCACGATCGCGGCGTGCAGGCGCCCCTTGCCGTCCTGGGCGAGCGACGCATTCGACGTGTTGGCCGTGACCTCGTAGAACAGTCCGCGCGGGCGGCGCCAGCGCGTCCCGCGCAACCGGCGCACGACCTGCGGCGCGCCGCCGTAGACCTGGTCGACGATGTGGACGCCGTACATGACGTAGCTGCCGCGCGGGCCGGTTGCGCCGCGCGGCTCGTCCCACTCGCGGTCGACGATCTTGGCCGGCCACGGCTGCCAGGAGGCGTCGGCGAACGGGTCGGCGCCGCTGAGGAGGCGGTAGGCGAAGCCGTCGGCCGGGCTGCCGAGCAGCGCGAGCGTGCGCCCGTTGCGCAGCCGCAGCAGCTCGCCGGGGTACGTGTAGTCCGTCGACGTGCCCGCCGGGCTGGTCGCGAGGTTGAGCACCGCCGCGCTCGGCGGGCCGGCGAGCGGGGCGCGCTGGAAGAGGTTCGCGCCGGTCACCGACTGCAGCAGGTCGACCGCCTGCCCGTCGGCGGTCAGCGCCGCCGAGTCGAGCGCGTCGCCGATGCCCAGCCCGATCGGCGCCGGCCCCGACCACGTCGCGCCGTCGGACGACGTGAACGCCCACGTGGACTCGTGCGGGTCGGCGTCGACGTCGTTGCGCCCGGCGATGACGATCAGCAACCCGTCCTGCGGACGGCGCAGGATGTGCGGGCGGCCCGCGCGGGCGTCGAGCGCGAGCTGGGCGGTACGGGAGCACCGGCGCGCGCCGCGCGGCAGCGCGCAGTAGCCGATCAGCTCGTCGGCGATGCCCCAGACGACGTGGGCGGTCCCCGCGGGGTCCATCACGACGGTCGGGCTGCCGCCGTCGCCGGCCCCGAGCTGGATCGGCGCACGGTTGAACGCGGCCTGCGCCGGCACGGCCGTGACGAGCGCGCACAACACCGCCGTCCCGAGTCCCGTCCGCCAGCGCTTCCGCACGGCCCGCAATCTACCCATCGGGTCGCGGGATGACACCATGCGGCGCGTGAGCGGAGAGGAGCGGAGCATTCGCGCGAGCCCGGCGCCGGTGACGCGGGAGGGGTTGGCCGCGGATCTCGGGCGGCTCGGCGTGCGGCCCGGCGGCGTGCTGCTCGTGCACTCGTCGCTGTCGTCGCTCGGCTGGGTGTGCGGCGGCGCGCAGGCGGTGGTGGAGGCGCTGCTCGACGCGCTCGGCCCCGACGGGACGCTCGTCGTGCCCACGCACACGACCGGCAACTCCGACCCGTCGAGCTGGCAGGCGCCGCCGGTGCCCGAGGACTGGTGGCCGGTGATCCGCGCGACGATGCCGCCGTACGACCCGGTCATCACGCCGGCGCGGGGGCTCGGCGTCGTGACCGAGCTCGCGCGCACGTGGCCCGGGGCCAGGCGCAGCGCGCACCCGCAGGACTCGTTCGCCGCGATCGGCCCGCACGCGGACGAGGTGACCGCCGGCCACACGCCCGCGAGCGGCTTCGGCGAGCGCTCGCCGCTCGCGCGGATCCACGACCTCGACGGCGACGTGCTCCTGCTGGGCGTCGGCCACGGCTCCAACACGTCGCTGCACCTGGCCGAGCACCGCGTCCCGGATCCCCGGCGCGAGGCCTACGGGGCCGCGGTCATGGGGCCGGACGGCCGCCGCTGGGCGACGTGGGAGGACGTGGTCGCGGACGAGACCGACTTCGAGCGGCTCGGCGCGGCGTTCGACGCGACGGGGGCGACGCGGGTCGGCTCGGTGGGCGCAGGCGCGGCGCGGCTGATGCGCCAGCGCGAGCTCGTCGCGTTCGCCGTGGCGTGGATGGTCGAGCATCGCGCGTAGCGGATCGGCGGGCGCGGCGTCGCCCCGTGTCATTCGCGTCGGGAGGCGACCTCGAGCGCGTACCCCATGCCGCGCACGGTCACGAACCGTTTTTTGCCGAGCTTCTTGCGCAGGTAGCCGACATAGACGTCGACGACGTTGGAGCCGGGGTCGTGGTCGTAGCCCCAGACGTGGGAGAGCAGCTGCTCGCGGCTGAGTACTTGGCCGGGGTGGCGCAGGAACACCTCGAGCATCGTGAACTCGCGCGCGCTCAGCTCGATCGACCCCCCGTCGACGCTGGCACGGCGGGTACGCAGGTCCAGGACCACGTCGCCGGCCTCGAGCACGGTCCGCTCGGGCGTGCCGCCGTCGCGCAGCCGCACGCGCACGCGCGCCAGCAGCTCCTCGAACCGGAACGGCTTGGTCACGTAGTCGTCGGCGCCGCGCTCCAGGCCGGCGACCTTGACGTCGGTGTCGTCACGGGCGCTCAGGATCACCACGGGCAGCCGGTTGCCGGCGGCGCGCACGTCGCGCAGCACGCTCAGCCCGTCCTTGCCGGGCAGCCCGAGGTCGA
>DATHJG010000217.1:0-2935 GCA_035489875.1 Solirubrobacteraceae bacterium
TGTTCTCGATGGAGGGCGACGTCGCTCCGCTGCCGCAGATCGCCGACCTGTGCCGCCGGTACGGCGCGCGGCTGATGGTCGACGAGGCGCACGGCGCGGGGGTGCTGGGCGCGCGGGGCGCCGGCACGTCGGAGCTGTTCGGCGTCGAGGACCGGGTCGACCTGCGCATGGGCACCTTCTCGAAGTCGCTCGCCTCGTGCGGCGGCTTCATCGCCGGCTCGCACGAGGTGATCGACTTCCTGCGCATCACGTCGCGGGCGTTCCTGTTCACCGCCGCCGCGGTGCCGGCCGCGGTCGGCGCGGCGCTCGCGGCGCTCCGGATCGTCCGCTCCGACGACGGGCCGCCGCTGTTCGCCCAGGTGCTCGACAACGCCGCCTACCTCAACCGCGGGCTGCACGAGCTCGGCTTCCAGGTCGTCGAGCCCCAGCCGCTGCCCGACGGCTCGACGGTCGTCACGCCGATCGTGCCGGTCGTCGTCGGCGACGACTGGAAGGCCGTGCTGCTGTGGCGCGCGCTCTACGACGCCGGGGTGTTCGTCAACGTCGCCCTGCATCCGGCGGTCCCGCCCGCCGGGGCGCTGCTCCGCACCAGCGTGATGGCGACGCACGACCGCCCCACGCTCGACCTGGCGCTCGAGCGCTTCGCCGCGGTCAAGGCCGCGTTCGAGGCCGAGCACGGGCCGCTGCCGCGATAGCGCGCCGTTCGCTCTGCGCCGTCGATTCCCGGCGCCGTCTTGTCCAGTCCCGCACAAGCCGGCCCGCTGGAAGAATCACCCGCTTTTTGCGAATGATGCGATCGGCTCAGCGTTGATCTTTCGCGCCCCTGGTGACTAGCCTCCGCATCCGGTCGAGCGCTTCGGCGTTTCCGGGGATCGAGGGACAAGAGCAGACCGCCGGGGCGTCCGCCAGGAGGAGGCGGATGGCGGTGATGATCGGCTCCCCCGTGTCTCCGACCGATGACACACACAAATCACGACCATGCCCGCCCGGACGGCGGGCGGTGGGGAGGTTCCATGGACGCAACAGCGACGGCCCCTGCGCCGCAACACATGCGCGCACTTGCCCGGGCGAATCGTGTGCGCCTGGCCCGGGCTGAGCTCAAACGACAGGTCGCGGAAGGCGAGACAACCGTCGGGGACATCGTGCTCGCCTGCCCGTGGGAGGCCGAGAGCATGGCGATCGCAGACCTGTTGCTGAGCCAGCACCGCTGGGGCCGCACGCGCTGCCGCCGGTTCCTCGCCTCGATTCCCATGTCGGAGACGAAGACCGTCGGCTCGATGACCGACCGCCAGCGCCGCGCGCTGGCAGCCCGCCTGCGGGGCGACCTCGCCGAGGCGGCCACCGCGGACTCGTTCACGCTCGCGGGCGTCGGCTGGGCCGCGCAGTAACGGATCCCCAACTGGGAACGCCGGCGGTCCGTCCGTCTACGCGGACGGGCCGCCGGCGGTGAAGCCGGGGCCGCTGGTCGCGATCTCGACGATGTGGCCGTCGGGGTCGTGGATGTAGATCGAGCGGAAGGCGCCGCGGTCGAACACGTCGGTGCACTCGACGCCCTGGCCGCGCAGGTAGTCGCGCCACGCCTCCTGCTCCTCGGCGCTCTCCACCTCGAACGCGAAGTGGTGGGTGGAGCCGACCCCGACCACGCCGGTCGGGAGCTCTGGGTACTGCATGAACGACACGAGCATGCCCGGCCGCCCGTCCTGGGCGCCGAACCAGACATGCCGCGATTCGGGGTCGTCGTCGGACGGGCCGTCGTGGACGACGGCCAGCCCCATCAGGTCGCGGTAGAAGGCGATCGTGCGCTCGGCGTCGCGGCAGATCGCGGTCACGTGGTGCAGCCCGCGCAACTGCATGCGCTTCTCGTCTGTGGCCATCGGTGCCCTGGAGCCTAGCTGCGGCGTCGGAAGGCCCGCCGCGCCGCGACGTACGTCGCGGCGAACACCGGCACGGCCGCGAGCGGGATCGCGAGCCACGGCGCCTGGGCGAAGAACAGCACGCCCGCGACCAGCACGGCGGGCAGTGCGGCGAGCATGAGCGCGTGCGACGCGTAGCCGCTGAAGTGCTCGCGCAGCGCGGTGTCCAGGCCGCCCAGCGACGCCAGCGCCATGCCGCATACGAGCATCACGCGGCCGCCGTCGTCGTCGAGGCGAATGAGGCCCCAGACGAGCAGCACGAGCCCGATCAGCACGCACAGCTCGACGAGCGGGAACGGGTGCCAGGGCGCACGCGGACGCTCGTCACGGCGGCTCGCAGCCCGGCGGCCGGGCGACGGCGGGGCCGCAGGCGCCGGCGCCGGCGCCATGTCGCCGCCGCGCTTGCGGCTGCGCCGGCCCATCAGGCTGTCACCCGGGTAACGGGCAACCGGACGAGATCTTCACGCGCCACCACCCCATCAGCATGCCGATGAGGCCGAGGCGGGGGCGCACTTGCCAGACCGTGCAGCCCGGCTCCCCGAGCTCGGCGCTCGTGACCGTCGCCCAGCGGTAGCGCTCGGGCGCGCGGCGCATGTCCTCGAGCAGCGCCGGACCGCGGTGGGCCTGCAGGTTCACGACGCGGTCGGCGAGCTCGTCGCGGATCCGCTCGAGCTGCCCGAGCGAGAGCAGGCGGGGACCCGCCTGCGCAGCGACGGAGCGGCCGTGGCGCGCGGGCTCGCGGCGGGGGAAGACCTCGGCCAACGTCCGGGTCAGCTCGTGCTCGAGCCGGCCGATCTGGTTCTGCAGGTCGCGCCGGGCGGCGTGCTCGTCGAGGACGGCCGGCGGGAACGGGACGGCAGAGCTGATGACGGGCATCGACGACCTCTCCTTAGTGGCGGCAATCTACCACCGGGGCGACATACTGTTCTCGTGCCCCGCAACGACCCCACCGACACGGGCGGGCTGTTCATCGGCCGCCGCCCGGGCACGGCGCCGGTCCGGTATCGCACGCCGCCCGAGCG
>DATHJG010000218.1:0-3834 GCA_035489875.1 Solirubrobacteraceae bacterium
GTCCGAGGTGAGCTGGTCGCCGAGCGAGGTGGCCGTCGAACCGGACGTGGCGGTCGAGGCGGGCCGCCGCTACGCGATCGTGCTGCTCGCCCCGGCCACGACGCGCGGCGCGTACGGCCTCGCGTACAGCGACGGCGACCCGTACGCCGGCGGCGGGGCGCTCTACAGCGCCGACGACGGCGCCGGCTGGCGCGCCGAGGCCGGCCGTGACCTCAAGTTCGAGACATCAGTGACGCCCTCCGAGGAGAACCGATGACCCGCGCGCTCCGTGTCGCAACCGTGCTTGCCGTGTCCGCCGTCGTCGCGGCGGCTGCCCAGCCGGCCGGCGCGTCGCCCCCCACCCCGCCCGGCTCGGATCCGGCCGAGCGGCGCTTCGATCCCGCGACGTTCGCCGCGCCGGTCGGCTCGGACCGCCCGAACGCCTTCTGGTTCTGGAACGGCGCGCTCTCCGAGCCGGAGCTCGAGCGCCAGCTCGAGCTGATGCGCGCGGGCGGGGTCGAGGAGTTCTTCATCCACCCGCGCCAGGGCCTGGGCGGCGCGTTCGGGCAGAGCGAGAACGCCTACTACCTGTCCCGCGACTACTTCGAGAAGGTCCGCTTCGTGCTCGACCGTGCGCGGGCGCTCGGGATGCACGCGTGGCTCTACGACGACCTCAACTGGCCCAGCGGCTACGCCGGCGGGCGCGTGCTCGAGGGCGGCGAGGTCGATGGCCGCCAGGTGCAGGGCGACCCGGATCTGATCGCGCGCTACCTGCGCCTCGGCGTCGAGGAGGTCGAGGGTGGCGGGCGCTACGACGAGCCGGTCCCGCTCGGCGGCTCGCAGGGGTGGTCGGTGCGCGACGGCGAGCTGGTCACCGACGGCGGCGACATCGGGCTCACCCGCGACGGCGCCGCGTGGCGCGACTACCGCATGGCGTTCGACGCCACGATCGAGAACGTGGCGGTGGGCTGGACGCTGCGGGCGCGCGACCCGAGCAACCTGATCATGGTCAACCTGACGTCGACGTCCGAGCACAACCCGGAGGCAGCGTCGACGTTCGGCGTCCATGTCCGCGAGAACGGCGGCTACCGGCTGGTCGGCGGCCGCATCCCGGCGGGCAAGCCGATCGAGCCCGGCGCCCGCTACCGGATCGCCACGGAGATCGAGGGCTCGACGCTGCGGCTGAACCTCGACGGCCAGGAGGTGGCGTCCGTCACCGACCCGGCGTTCGCGACCCTCGCCGCCGGGCGCGTCGGCTTCCGCTCGGACGGCAACGGCGGCGAGCGCGCCCGGGTCGACGACCTGCGCGTGACGGCGCTGCCGGGCGGCGAGGAGCTGTTCGCGGACGACTTCGAGAGCGGCGACCTGTCGCGCTACGAGGCGACGCTCGGCGAGACGCCCGAGCTGGTGGCAGCGCTGGCCGCGCGCCCGCCGGCCGGCCAGGACTGCGCCCCCGGCGGGCGCCTCGACGGCGACTCGCTGGTGGAGCTGACCGGCCGCGTCGAGGACGGGCGCCTGCGCTGGGACGCGCCCGAGGGCCGCTGGTGCCTGCTGTTCCTCACGCAGCACCGGCTCACGAACTACCACCCCGACCTCGAGCCCGAGAACCAGTACGTCGACATGCTCAACCCGGCCGCGACGCGCCGGTTCATCGACATCACCCACGAGACCTACGCGCACCGCTTCGGGGGTGACTTCGGCGGGCTGATCCGCGGCATCTTCAACGACGAGCCGGGCTTCTACAACAACTTCCCGGACGGGCGGGGCGGCGCCGAGACGCGCGGCTCGATCCCATGGACGCCGGGCTTCCGCGACTACCTGCAGGACAACCTCGGCTACGACGTCGTTCGCGAGCTCCCGGCCGTCTGGTACGACGTCGGCGAGCGCACGACGGCCGTGCGCGTCGACTACTACGACGCGCTCCAGGACCGCTACAACGAGGCCCACACCAAGCCGCTGTCGGACTGGGCGGCCGATCACCGGATCTCGCTGATCTCGAACCCGCTCGTGGAGGAGAGCCTCGGCGACCACAAGCTGATCGGGGGCGGCGACTGGTTCGAGATGTCGCGCCATTACCAGATCCCGGGCATGGATCTGATCGGCGGGCTGAACCTCGACGCGGTGACGCCCAAGCTCAACTCGTCGGTCGCGCACGCGTTCGACCGCGGGCGCAACCTGGCCGAGAGCTTCGGTGCCTTCGGATGGGACCTCACGCTCGAGGAGATGAAACGCGGGATCGCGTGGGAGGCGGCCGGCGGCGTGGACCTGACCGACAACCACGCGTTCTACTACTCGATCGAGGGCCAGCGGGCGTTCGAGAGCCAGCCTTCGGAGTTCTTCCAGAACCTCTTCTGGCCCCACTTCGGCACCTACGCGGACACGGTCGGGCGCCTGAACGGGCCGGCGCGCGGCTCGACGCCCGTCAACCCCGTCGGGGTGCTGTACCCCACGACGACGATCCTGGCCGAGGGCACGCCGTATTCCAACCGCGGGTTCTTCGGCAACGGCCCCGAGCTGGGTCCGATCGACCAGTCCTGGCAGGCGGTGTCGACCGCGCTGCTGCGCGGGCAGCTCGACTTCGACTACGTCAACGAGCGCCAGCTCGCGGGCGACCGCGACCTCGGCGCGCCGATCCGCGCGCGCGGCGGTGAGCTGGCCGTGCACGACAACCGCTACCGGACGCTCGTGTGGCCACGCACGACGACGCTCCAGCTCGAGGCGCTCGACGAGATCGAGCGGTTCGTGCGCGGCGGCGGCTCGCTCGTCGCCGTCGAGGCCCTGCCGGTCCACGAGGCCGAGGGCCGCGACGCGCGGCTGCGCGACCGGCTGCGGGCGCTGTTCGGCACCGACCCCGGCGCGCCGCAGGCGTCGTCGCGCCGCCACGGCAGCGGCCGCACCGTGTTCCGGCCCACCCGCGACGGGCTCGCCGATGCCGTGCGCGGGCTCGAGGAGCCCGACACGATCCTCTCCCCCGCCACCGGCGACGTGCGCGTCCGCCACGTCCGGCGCGGCGGCGAGCACGCCTACCTGCTCACGAACACCGCCGACCGCGTCGTGCGGACGGAGGCCGACCTGGACCGGCGCGGCGTGCCGGAGCTGTGGTTCCCGGAGACGGGCCGCACCGGGCGCGCGCCCGTCTTCCGCTCGGACGGCGCGCGCACGGTCGTGCCGCTCGCGCTCGAGCCGTACGAGTCGGTGTGGATCGTCTTCCGCGGCAACGACGGCGACGTCGCGCACGTCACGGCGTCCAACGCCACGATCGAGTCCGTGCGCGCCGAGGGCGCGGGCGTCGCCGTACGCGCCGTCGCGCAACGTCCGGGCACGCGCTACGTCGCCGCCGCCCGCGGGCAGCGCCGCTACGCCGGCGAGTTCGAGGTCACCGACCCGCTCGAGCCGCTCCGGCTCGGCGGCGATTGGGAGCTCCGCCTCGAGCGCGACGGCGCGCAGACGGTGCGCCGCCCGCTCGGCTCCTGGACCGACCTCGACCCGCGGTTCTCGGGCCGCGGGCGCTACACGCGCCGCTTCGCCGTCCCCCCCGGCTTCCTGGCCGACGGGCGGCGGATCCAGCTCGAGCTCGGCCAGGTCGACGAGCTCGCCGAGGTCCGCCTCAACGGGCGCGACGTGGGCAGCCGCGTGTGGGCGCCCTACCGGCTCGACGTCACGGACGCGCTGCGCGAGGGCGAGAACACGCTCGAGGTCGTCGTCTCCAACACGCAGGCGAACGAGATCGAGGGCCGCCCGCTCAGCTCCGGGCTGATCGGGCCCGTCGCCCTGCGGCCGGAGCGTGTCGTCGACGTCACGCTCGAGCGCGGCGCCGAGGTCGAGGGCCTGGACGCGAGCGTGGCGCCGGAGTCC
>DATHJG010000219.1:0-5199 GCA_035489875.1 Solirubrobacteraceae bacterium
GGGCTCGGCCACGCGGTCGCGTGGGAGTCCGACACGCCGCCGAGCGCGGCCGAGCTCAGCCGCGAGGGCTGACCGCCCGACTACTACGCTTGACGATGTATCGCGGCGCGTAGTAGTCTGCGTCCCCGATGTCCGACGATCTCGCCACCCTCGGCCGCTACTCCGGACCGGCCACCCTGATCCTCTCCAGCCTCGCAGGCGGCGCCAAGCACGGCTACGCGCTGATGCAGGACGTCGAGGCGTTCGCCGACGTCACGCTGCGCCCCGGCACGCTCTACGGCGCGCTCAGCCGGCTGGAAGCGATGGGCTTCATCGAGGCGCTGGAGGGCGACGGACGGCGCCGGCCCTACCGGCTCACGCCCGCGGGCGCGGGCGCGCTGCACGCGCAGCTCGCCGCCCAGCGCCAGGTCGCCGACGTCGGCCTGCGCCGGCTCTCCACCGCCGGTGCGATGCGATGAAGCGCGGCCCGGTGATCGCCGAGATCGCGGCGTGGACGCTGTTCTTCCCGGTCGCGATCGTGCTGCTGGCGCTCCGGTTGCTCGGCTACGGGCGCACCACGCCCGAGGGCCGGATCGAGGCGCTGCTGGCGTGGTATCCGGCGCGCTGGCGCGCGCAGCACGGCGAGGAGCTCGCGCAGATCCTGCGCGACGCGATCGCCGGCGGCCGCGGCGGCTTCCGCATGTCGGTCGACGTCGCGCGCGAGGGCCTGGCCGAGCGGACGCGCGCGTTCCGCTGGCAACCCGTGCGGGCGGGGTTCCTGATCGGCACCGGCTCGACGATGCTCGTGCCGCAGGGGATCGTCGCGGCGATCCTGAGCCAGTTCGACCTGCCGCGGTCGTGGTTCCTCGCGCTGTACGTGGGACCGGAGGCGCGCTGGCTCGTGATCGGGTTCATGGTCGGCGCCGGGCTGCTCCTGATCGAGCGCGGGACGCGGACCTACACGGCCGGCTGCACGCGCGTGTCGAGCGCCGGGTAGCGCGCGCGCAGCTCGTCGATCCAGCCCGCCAGCCGCTCGGCCAGCGCCGCGTCGGCGATCTCGAGCACGTTCTCGGCATTCTCCTCCCCCGAGCGCGAGAGGTTGAACGAGCCGAGGAACACGGTGTCGTCGGCCACGGTGACCTTGGCGTGCATGTAGTCGTGCACCGCGCCGGGCGCGTACGGGGTCGAGCGCTTCCCGTGGAACGCCACGAGGCAGCGCTCCAGCAGCGGCCCCTTCCAGCGCGAGCGCGGGTTCGCCTCCCACTGCTCGAACACCTGCGCGACCTGCGTCGCGTCGCACACGCCGGCGACGTCGACGCGCTCCTCCTCGATGACCTCGGCCAGCGTGCCGAGGATCGGCCCGGCGGTGAGCAGCGGCGTGGCGATCCGCACGCGCCGGCGCGCGGCGCCGATCCGCTTGGCGATCCGGTGCGACAGCTCCGGGCCGCGGCCGGGGCAGAACCACGGGCGGATGCCGTCGGTCGGCCCGGTGTCGAAGTTGCCGGAGCTGCCGATCCGCCCGCTGTCCCACAGCTGGTCGAAGTCGCGCGTGAACGCCGCCGCGATGGCGGGAGCGTCGAGCGTGGCGACCGCGTTCTCCTGGCGCGTGAACGAGTCGAGCGTCCAGTTCATCGAGCCGGTCCATAGCGCGTTGCCATCGCGCACGACGTACTTGTGGTGCATCAGGTCGCGCCAGCCGGGGATCGGCTTCACCGGCACGCCGAGCGTCTCGAGCACGTGCGGCTCGGTCTGCGGCGGGGCGGGGAAGAACGGGCGCGGCCCGTCGTCCTCCGGCCGCTCGTCCTGGTTGAACGCGATCCGCACCCGCACGCCGCGAGCCGCCGCGGCGCGGATCGCGCCGGCGACCGCGTCACCGACGGCCCCGGGGAGGCGCACGTCGTAGAGTGCGAGGTCGAGCGTCTCCCGCGCGCCCTCGATCCAGGCGACGACGCGCTCGCCGACGGCCTCCGCGGTCTGGCCGCCGTCGGTGTGGGTGCGGACCTCGAGCATCGGCGGCGGACAGTACCCCGGCCGCTAGACTTGCAAAGTCCGACCTGTGCGGTCGGAGTTATGCCCGAACTGATCGACATCTGCCCCATTGACGAGCTCCCGCCCGGCGCGATGCGCCTGGTCGAGTGGGAGGATCTCGAGATCGGCGTGTTCAACTGCGCCGGCGAGCTGCTCGCGATCGAGGACCGCTGCTCCCATGACAACGGGGACCTCGTCGAGGGCGAGCTCGACCAGACGGATTGCACGATCGAATGCCCCCGGCACGGGTCGAAGTTCGACCTGCACACCGGACAGCCCGTGAACCTGCCTGCCTACGTCCCCGTGGACACGTTCCCCGTGGCCGTGCAGGACGGCGTGATCAAGATCGAGGTGGACTGATATGGCGACCCCCGAGGTCATCGCCGAGCAGCAGGCGCTGGTCGGCCTGAACGACGACTACGAGACGAAGTTCGGGTTCCACGACCCGGAGACCGGCTACGCGTTCAAGGCCCCGAAGGGCCTCTCGCGCGAGCTCGTCCAGCAGATCTCGGAGTTCAAGAACGAGCCGGAGTGGATGCGCGAGTTCCGCCTGAAGGCGCTCGACCACTTCCTCAGCCGCCCCCAGCCGACGTGGGGCTCGCCCATGCTGGCCGACGTCGACTACGACAACATCCACTACTTCGTGCGCGCGTCGGAGAAGTCGTCGCGCACGTGGGACGACGTGCCGGACGACATCAAGCGCACGTTCGACAAGCTCGGCATCCCCGAGGCGGAGCGCAAGTTCCTCTCCGGCGTCGGCGCGCAGTACGAGTCCGAGGTCGTCTACCACCAGGTGCGCGAGGACCTCGAGAAGCAGGGCGTCGTGTTCATGGACATGGACTCCGGGCTGCGCGAGCACGAGGAGCTCGTGCGCGAGTACTTCGCCACGATCATCCCGTCCAACGACAACAAGCTCGCCGCGCTGAACTCCGCGGTGTGGTCGGGCGGCTCGTTCGTCTACGTGCCGCCGGGCGTGCACGTCGAGATGCCGCTGCAGGCGTACTTCCGCATCAACACCGAGAACATGGGTCAGTTCGAGCGGACGCTGATCATCGCCGACGAGGGCTCCTACGTGCACTACGTGGAGGGCTGCACCGCCCCGGTGTGGAGCTCCGACTCCCTGCACTCCGCGGTCGTCGAGCTGATCGCCAAGCCGGGCGCCCGGATCCGGTACACGACCGTGCAGAACTGGTCGCAGAACGTCTACAACCTGGTGACCAAGCGCGCGATCGCCGAGCGCGACGCCACCGTGGAATGGGTCGACTGCAACCTCGGCTCCAAGCTGACCATGAAGTACCCGAGCGTCTACCTGATGGGCGAGCGCGCCCACGGCGAGGTGCTCTCGATCGCGTTCGCCGGCAACGGCCAGCACCAGGACGCGGGCGCGAAGATCGTCCACGTCGCGCCGAACACGACGTCGAACATCTTCGCCAAGTCGATCTCCAAGGACGGCGGGCGCTCGTCCTACCGCGGCCTGCTCGAGGTCGCCAAGGGCGCCTCCGGCTCCAAGTCCACGGTCGTGTGCGACGCGCTGCTGCTCGACGAGAACAGCCGCTCGGACACGTACCCGACGATCCGCATCGGCGACGACGACGTCGACGTCGGCCACGAGGCGTCGGTCTCCAAGATCGGCGAGGAGCAGCTCTTCTACCTGATGAGCCGCGGGATCCCCGAGGACGAGGCGGCGAAGCTGATCGTCAACGGCTTCATCGAGCCGATCGTCAAGGAGCTCCCGATGGAGTACGCCGTCGAGATGAACCGGCTGATCGAGCTGCAGATGGAGGGCTCCATTGGCTGAGACCGCGACCCTGGACCTGCCGACCTTCAAGGGCCGCGCGGGCTGGGAGTTCACCGAGCTGGGCGACTTCACGCTGGACGCGTGGGAGCCCGCCCCGGTCGCGGGGACCGACTTCGACGCCGCGCACCTGCTGGAGCCGCCCGCGGGCGCGATCGAGCTCGTGCAGGTCGACGGGGCGAGCACGCAGGGGTCCTCCGACGGCCTCGTCGTGCTGCCGCTCTCGGTGGCGCGCGAGCGCCACCCCGAGCTGGTGGAGCCGCACCTCGGCATGATCGTGCGCGACGTCGACGCGTTCACCGCGCTCAACGAGGCGGAGTGGGAGGGCGGCGCGTTCGTCCACGTGCCCGCGGGCGTCATCGTCGACGCCCCGATCCTGCTCACGGCCGTCACGGCGGCGGCCGGCTCGATCCTCAACCGGCGCGTGCTGATCGTGCTGGAGGAGGGCGCCGAGGCCGAGGTGTGGGAGCAGTATCTCTCCGGCGGGGCCGACGCCACCGTGCTCAACACGGTCGTCGAGCTGCGCGTGGGCCAGAACGCCAAGCTGCGCTACGTCTGCGGGCAGGAGCTCAACGAGCGCTCGTGGATCTTCGGCTCGCAGCGCGCCGAGGTGGCGCGCGACGGCGCGCTGGACTGGGTCGCGCTCGGCTTCGGCTCGGCCAAGGGCAAGGTGCGGATGGAGACGCTGCTGGCCGGCCAGGGCGCGGACGCCAAGGTCACCGGCGCGTACGCGCCGCACGCGCGCCAGCACGTGGACTTCGACACGACGCAGGAGCACGGCGCGCCGAACACCACGTCCGACCTCGCGTTCCGCGGCATCCTGGCCGACCGCTCGTCGGCGGTCTGGCGCGGCATGATCAAGGTCGACCCGGGCGCGCAGCAGACCGACGCCTTCCAGGTGTGCCGGAACCTGCTGCTGTCCAAGAAGGCGCACGCCGACGCGATCCCGGGCCTGGAGATCCTCGCCAACGACGTCCGCTGCACACACGCCGCGGCGGTCGCGCAGATCGACAAGGAGCAGCTCTTCTACCTGCGCTCGCGCGGGCTCGACCACGCCAGCTCGACGCGCCTCGTGATCGAGGGCTTCATGGCTGAGTTGGTCGAACGGTTCGAGGAAGGCCCCATGCGCGAGGCCCTCGGCACGGCGCTCGAGCGCCGGCTGCACACGCTGCTGGACTGATGTTCTAGGCGGCCGGCGGCCCCGCGGGCCGCCGATTTCCTGCACTTTTGGGGGGGTTCGGGCGCGGTCCGGGGTCCGGTTCGAGAAATCGCTAAAGGAGCTCGTGGACGCGCCGATATGGCGGGCATGGTCCGGTCGGCCATCCGTCCAATCCTCGCTCTGGCGCTCATGCTGACGCTGCTCGGGGCCGAGGGGGCGGTGGCGAAGCCCGGCGCGG
>DATHJG010000220.1:0-7738 GCA_035489875.1 Solirubrobacteraceae bacterium
CTTCAGCTGGGCGGTCGTGATGCAGTCGAGCGCGAGCTCCTTGTTCGTCGCGATGGCGATGCCGTCGTTGGCGACCTGGACCTCGGTGTACTTCACGCCCGCCTTGTCGCAGACCGGGACCTCCTCGTCGTCCTTGATCGGGCGCGAGGCGTCGGAGATGTCGGTCTCACCGGCGCAGAACTTCTCGAAGCCGCCGCCGGTGCCGGAGATGCCGACCGTGACCTGGACGTTCGGGTTGTCCTCGTTGAACAGCTCCGCGGCCGCCTCGGCAAACGGACCGACCGTGGAGGACCCGTCGATGGCGATCGTCCCGCTGAGGTCGCCGCCGCCGCTGTCAGTGGCGGCGGTCGTGTTGCTCGAGCCGCTGCCCGAGGGGTTCTCGTCGTCCCCGCACGCGGCGACGCCGAATGCCAGCGCGCCGCTCACGGCGAGCGCCAGCAGAAGTCGGTTGTTCCTCATCTGTACCCATCCTCTGGTTGGTGATCGGGCCCCTTGTGAAAAGGGTGTGAAAGCTCCGGCTCGAACCGGTAGCCGAACCCGAAATGCGTGTGGATGAAGCGGCAGTCGGGCACGGCCCGGGCCAGCTTCGACCGCAGCTTGTGGACATACACGTCGACGGAGCGGTCCTGGGAGCGCAGTGGCGCGCCCCAGACCGTCGCGTACAGCTCTTCCCGCGGGACGATCCGGCCCTTCCTCCGAACCAGCGCGGCCAGCAGCTCGAGCTCCCGCACCGAGAGCGACAGCGCGCGCCCCTTCACGAGGGCGAGGTGATCGCCGGGCCGGACCTCCAGATCGCCGGCACGGAGCACCTCGGGTTCGTGCGTCAGCTCCATCAGGGCGAGAGGCTGTCGCCCCCACCCCGCTCACCGGTTACGGCCCGGTGAAGGGCTCGTGAACAGGTTGTGAACGCAGCCGGGGGTGTGACAGGGGCTTACTAGGGTCGAACGAGCATGTGGCCGGTCAAGCCCAAGCCCGATCCTGAGCTGCTCGCCCTGTTCGAGGAGTCCGCGCGCAACGTCCAGCGCGTATCGCTCCTGCTCCGCGACCTGCTCACGGACTACCCCGAGCAGTCTGCCCTCGCCCGGGACATCCTGCTGTGCGAGCAGGAGGGCGACCGGATCGCGCACGACATCCTCTACCGCCTGGCGGGCACCGGGACGCGGCGCGCGGCGCTCGACGCGGCCGACGTCCACGCGCTCGCCGGCGCGCTGGACGACATCGTCGACTACGCCGAGGAGGCGGCCGACCAGCTCGGCCTGTACGGCGTCGAGGCGCCGATGGAGCAGGCCCAGCACATCGCCGACGTCCTGGTCGGCTGCTCGGAGCACGTCGCCGCCGCGCTGCGCGGCCTGCGCAACGGGGCCGAGCTCTCACCGCACCTGGTCGAGATCCACCGGCTGGAGAATGAGGGGGACCGGCTGCAGCGTGCGGCCGTCGCGGGCCTGTTCGCGAACGGGATCGACCCGATGATGCTGATCCGCTGGAAGGACATCTTCGACACGCTCGAGGCGGCGGTCGACGCGTGCGAGTCGGTCGCCAACGTGCTCGAGGGCATCTCGATCAAGCGCTCGAGTCGCTAGGTCCAGACGACCTGCATGCCGTCGCCGGCCTCAGCCGGCCACGGTCTCGAGCTCGGCGTACAGCGCTTCGATGCGCCGCTTCGCCTCGGCGTGCCGGCGCGTCGACTTCTGCGCGGAGCGCGGGTCGTTCCAGGCCTGCGGGTCCGCCAGCGTCTCCTCGATCCCCGCCAGCTCCGCCTCGGCCCGCTCGATCTCCGCCTCGAGCCGGCGCGCCTGGCGCTGCTGGTTCTTCGAGTTTGGCTTCGGCGCCGGCGGAGCGGCCGGCGTCACCTTCCCGTTCGCGGACTTGGACTTCGCCCGCGCCTTCGCCTCGCGCTCGAGCTCGACCCGCTCGTCGCGCACCCGCACGTACTCCGGCCAGCCGCCGACGTAGGAATGCAGCGTCTGGTCCTCGACCGCGATCGTGCGCGTGCCGACGGCGTCGAGCAGCGCGCGGTCGTGGGAGATGAGCAGCAGGGCGCCCGGGAAGCCCTGGAGCGCGGACTCCAGCGCCTCGCGGCTCTCGAGGTCGAGGTGGTTGGTCGGCTCGTCGAGGATCAGGACGTTGGAGCCGGAGCTGACGAGCACTGCCAGCGACAGCCGCCGGCGCTCGCCGCCGGACAGCCCGTCGAGCGGCTTCTCCGCCTCCTCGCCGCTGAACAGGAAGCGCCCGAGCAGCGCGCGCGCCTCGTTCGGCTTCAAGCCGGTTGCGCGCTGGCACGCCTCCAGCACCGTCCCGGTCGTCCCGAGCTCCTCGGCGTGCTGGGAGAGCACGCCGAGCTTGAGGTTGTGCCCGCGCCGCAGCTTGCCGCGGTCGAGCTCGCGCTCGCCGGCCAGCGCCCGGATCAGCGTCGTCTTCCCGCTCCCGTTCGGTCCGACCAGCGTGACGTGCTCGCCGCGCTCGAGCCACAGCTCAACGCCGCGCAGGAGCACGCGGTCGCCGATCGTCAGGTCGCCGCCCTCGACCTCGAACACCACCCGTCCGGTCCGCTCGGGCGGCTTGAACGCGAAGCCGAGCGCCTTGCCGTCGCGCGGGTCGCGCTCCACCCGCTCGAGCTTCTCGAGCTGCTTCACGCGCGCCTGTGCCTGGCGCGCGCGCGTGCCCGCGCGAAAGCGGGTGACGAACCGCTCGAGCGCATCGATCTGCGCCTGCTGCTTCTCGATCGCGCGGCCCAGCGCGAGCTCGCGCGTCGCCTTCTCCTGCCGCCACGCGTGCCAGGTGCCCTTGAAGTACTTCCCGCGTCCGCCCTCCAGCTCCAGCACGGCGGTGCCGACCGCCTCGAGGAACCAGCGGTCGTGCGCGACGAGCACGACCGCGGCGTCGAGCGACTGCAGGTGCGACTCCAGCCACTCGAGCGAGGCGATGTCGAGGTGGTTGGTCGGCTCGTCGAGCAGCAGCAGGTCCGGATCGCCGGCCAGCGCGCGAGCGAGCGAGGCGCGCGTCAGCTCGCCGCCGGAGAACGTCGCGAGCGAGCGGTCGAGGTGCGCGTCGCGGAAGCCGAGCCCGTGCAGCGTCGCGTTCACGCCCTCGCGCCACGTGTAGCCGCCGGCGTGCTCGAGCCGCGCCTGGGCGCGGCTGTACGCGTCGAGCGTGCCCGCGTCCATCGCTCCGTCGGCCATCGCGTGCTCCAGCTCGACGAGGCGCGCCTCGAGCGCCAGCAGATCGCCGCAGCCGCCGAGCACGTAGTCGCGCAGCGACAGGTCGCGGTCGCGCGGCGGGCGCTGGTCGTGCAGCGCGACGCGCGTGTCCTTGGCGAACGCGAGCTGCCCGCCGTCGACCGACGTCTCCCCCGCGAGCATCCGCAGCAGCGTCGTCTTGCCCGACCCGTTGCGGCCGGAGAGCGTCAGGCGGTCACGGCGCTCCAGCTTGAACGAGACGCCCCGCAGCAGGGGGTTCCCCGCCATGTCCTTGGCGAGATCCGAAGCGATGACGACGGCCACGAGGCCATGGTACGGTGACGCCCGATGCGCGCTCTGAAGACCTCGATCCTCACGCTCGCCCTGCTCGCCGTCACCGCGCCCGCCGCGCTCGCCCACGACGGCGGCGAAGGGCTCTGGGGAGAGACCAACGACAAGGTCGTCACCAACGCGGGCTTCATCCTGATCGCCTTCTTCCCGCTGTTCATCCTGTTCGCGAGCCTGCTGCAGTGGAAGCTGGACAAGCGCAAGGACGCGCGCAAGCGCGCCGCCAAGGCCCGCGTCGCCCGCGCCGACGTGCGCGGCGGCTGGTAGCGCAACTTCTCCGGATTCCCGGGTATAGGACGGGCGTCGTGCGCAGGTTCGCCGGTCCCATGCTGCTCGTCGCGCTCGCGTTCGCCGTGGCCGCGACGCCGACCGCGCGCGCCGGCACGTACCACGTGCTCGCCTGCTCGACGGGCGGCGGCCAGTGGGGCAACGGCTCGTGGGCCGGGCCGCCGGTCGCCGGCCTCGTCGTGGACGCGGACTGCACGGCGCCCGCCGGGACGCTGATCGGGCTGCGGATCGACGGCGGGAAGGCGATCGCAAACGGCGTCTCCGCGGGCCTCACGTTCACGAGCCCGCCCGGCACGACGATCGCCGACTTCACGATCGACCGCCACCTCGACTTCGACAGCAACCCCCCGCTCAGCGGGACGCGGCCGCTGTATGCGATCTACCAGCTCGGGAGCACGGTGTTCGCGGGCGCGGGCGACTACGACAACGCCACGCGCGACCGGCTGCGCGCGTACAACGCCTGGTACGGCTATCCGCAATCGGACACGGTGCTCACGCGCCGCGTCACGACGCTGCGGCAGATGGGCGCCCTCAGCGGATACAAGGGTGACGCGACGACGCTCGCCATCCGCGTCGGCTGCTTCATGCGCACCACGAACTGCTCCGGCCCCGCCGGCGGCCGCGTCTTCCACGTGCTCTACGGGATCGACGTCACGGTCGACGATCCCGCGCCCCCCGTCCCGACCGTGTCGGCCGAGGGGCTGCTGGCCGGCGGCCAGCGGCACGGCTCGGACCCGGTGGTGCTGAGCGCGACCGACAACACGGGGATCCGGCGCGTCGAGCTGATCGACGTGACCGGCGCGCCGGTGGTCGTCGGCGCCCGCAACGCGAGCTGCAACCCGCGGCTCGCGCGCCCCTGCCCGAACCTCGGCCGGACGGCCGTGACGCCGACCGGGCTGCAGGTCGGCCAGCGCCGGCTGATCGTGCGCACGCTCGACGCCGCCGGCAACGCCACGGACCGCGGCCCGTACCCGATCGACGTCATCACCCCGTCGGACCGCGGCGCGCTCAACGGCGCCGGCGCGACCGAGACCGCGACGCTGACCGCGCGCTTCCCCAAGGGCGACCGGACCGTGCGGACCGTGGGCTTCGGCAAGCGCGTGCGCGTGACGGGCCGGCTCCTGAACGCCGCCGGCCAGCCGATCTCGGGCGCGCAGCTCGAGCTGCTCACGACGAACCGGCGGCCGGGCGGCCGGCCCGTGCTGCGCAGTACGGTGCGCACGGCCGCGGACGGCTCGTACGGCCTGACCACGCGGGCGCGGGCGTCGCGCACGCTCACCCTCGGCTGGAAGCTGCGGCTCAACGACGGCGTCCACGCGGCGAGCGCCCACGTCACGCTGCGCACGCGCGCCGCTGCCACCCTGCGCGCCTCGACGCGCACGCCGCTGCTCGGCCGCCGCGTCACGCTGCGCGGCCGCCTCCGTGCGCCGGCCCGCGGCGTCACCGTGATCCTGCAGGGCCGGCGTCCGGGCTCGCGCCACTTCACGACGTTCGCCGACACGATCACCCGCAAGGCCGGGCGCTTCGCGGTCGGCTACCGCTTCCGCGACCCCGCGTCGCGCGGGCAGCGCTTCACGTTCCGCGCCAAGCTCAAGCCGGGCAAGCGCTACCCGTTCGAGACCGGCTACTCGCGCCGGGTCGACGTTCGCGTCGGCTGACGCCGCGCCGGTAGGCTCCCGCGCCGGGGATCGCTGCAACCGAGGGAGAAAACCACGTGACCTACTTCGTGACGGGAGCCACCGGCTTCATCGGCCGCCATCTGGTCGAACGCCTGCTCGCGCGCGAAGGCGAGATCCACGTGCTCGTGCGAGCCGGGTCGACCGAGAAGCTCGACGCGCTGAAGGAGCGGCTCGGCGCCGGCGAGCGCATCCACGCCGTGGTCGGCGACCTGTCCGAGCCGTACCTCGGTGTCGACGCGGCGACCCGCGACGCGCTGCGCGGCACCGTCGAGCACTTCTTCCACCTCGCCGCGATGTACGACATGACCGCGGACGAGACGCAGAACGCGCTGCTCAACGTCGGCGGCACGCAGCACGCGATCGACCTCGCGAACGACCTGCAGGCCGGCATCTTCCAGCACGCGTCCTCGATCGCGGTCGCCGGCAAGTACGAGGGTCACTTCACCGAGGACATGTTCGACGAGGGGCAGAGCCTCCCCTCGGCGTACCACCGCACGAAGTTCGAGTCCGAGAAGCTCGTCCGCACGCGCGTGCAGGGCGCCTGGCGCGTGTACCGCCCCGCGATCGTCGTGGGCGACTCGCGCACGGGCGAGATGGACAAGGTCGACGGGCCGTACTACTTCTTCAAGGCGCTCCAGAAGGCGCGCCACGCGCTGCCGGAGTGGTTCCCGCTCGTCGGCCTCGAGGTCGGCTGGACCAACATCGTGCCGGTCGACTGGGTCGCTGCGGCGATGGACCACATCGCGCACGAGCCCGGCTACGACGGTCAGGCGTTCCACCTCGTCAACCCGCGCCCGCAGCGCGCCGGCGACGTGCTCAACACG
Source organism: Solirubrobacteraceae bacterium (assembly GCA_035489875.1). GTDB lineage: Bacteria > Actinomycetota > Thermoleophilia > Solirubrobacterales > Solirubrobacteraceae > DASQMT01. The sequence goes on from DATHJG010000220.1 coordinate 6,316, forward strand.
TTCGCCCGCGCCGGCCACGCGCCGCAGATGGTCGTCCGGATCGACAAGCGGATGACCGACATGCTCCCGAAGGGCGTGCTGTCGTACGCGATGAAGCTGCCGGCGCTCCAGGACATCCGCCGCACGCTGCTCGGCGACCTGGGGATCCCAGACACCGTGATCGAGCACATGGCGCTGGTCCCGCGGTTCGACGGGCGCGACACGCTGCGCGCGCTGAAGGACACCGGCATCGAGGTCCCGGCGCTCGAGACGTACGCCGAGAAGCTGTGGGACTACTGGGAGCGCAACCTCGACCCCGACCTGTTCAAGGACCGCTCGTTCGCCGGCGCGGTCAACGGCAACACGGTGGTGATCACCGGCGCGTCGAGCGGCATCGGCCGGGCGGCCGCGATCAAGGTCGCCGCGGCCGGCGGCATCCCGCTGCTCGTCGCGCGCTCGGTCGAGAAGCTCGACGAGGTCAAGGCCGAGATCGAGCGCGACGGCGGCACCGCGTACGTGTACACGGCCGACCTGTCCGACTACGACTCGATCGACCGGCTGGTGGAGAAGATCTTCGCCGACCACGCCTCGATCGACGTGCTCGTCAACAACGCCGGCCGCTCGATCCGCCGCTCGGTCGCGCTCTCCTACGACCGCATCCACGACTACGAGCGGACGATCCGGCTCAACTACCTCGGCACGGTCAAGCTGATCCTCGGGCTGCTGCCCCACATGCGCGAGAAGAAGGCCGGCCACATCGTCAACGTCTCCTCGATCGGGGTGCAGACGAACCCGCCGCGCTTCTCGGCGTACGTGGCGTCGAAGGCCGCGCTCGACGCGTTCACGCGCGTCGCGAGCTCGGAGACGATCGGCGACAACGTCACGTTCACCACGATCCACATGCCGCTCGTGCGCACGGCGATGATCGCGCCGACGAAGATGTACGACTCGTTCCCGACGATCTCGCCCGACGAGGCCGCCGACCTGATCTGCGAGGCGATCCGGGCCAAGCCGAAGCAGATCAACACCCGCCTGGGCACGTTCGGCGAGGTGCTCTACGCGCTCGCGCCGAAGGCCGTCGACCAGATCCTGCACATGGCCTACAAGGTCTTCCCGGAGTCCTCGGCGGCCAAGGGCGACAAGGAGGGCGCGGACCGCGCCTCCGGCGAGGCGACCGCGCTCGCGCACCTGATGCGCGGCGTGCACTGGTAGCTCGGACCCGCCGTCCGTCGCGGACGGCGCGCGGGTGGGGCGGGTGCCGCGGCGGGTTGCTCGGGCGTCCCCGGGGTCCGTGTCGTCCGCGAACGGCGGGCATTGAGGGTGAGGGTCAGGTGGCCGGGGCGGGACGGGGGTGAGCTGAGCGCCGTACACCGGCCGAGTGTCGTGAATGTCTCGTGATGCGAGACATTCACGACACTCGCCGGCTGTGAATCGCATGTGCGCG
>DATHJG010000221.1:0-2686 GCA_035489875.1 Solirubrobacteraceae bacterium
GATGCACGCGCGTGATCGCACCCCGAGCTCTGAGGCGAGCTGCGGGACCCGACTTGCCGCTGCGCTCGAGCAGCCGGACGGCCTCTTGACGGAGCTCCACGGATACGGCGCAGGCATGAACACTGATCCTCGCCGGCGGCCGCTGAGCATCTCGCCGAGCGACGGGTGGCGCGCGGCGCGCTCTCAGCCGGCACGTGGCGCCGCGAAGTCGCTCATTGCCGTGGCGGCCCGGAGTACGACCGCTTCTTGCTCGCTCGAGGTGCGCTTGCCGTGCTCGGCGAAGTGCATCGAGAGCGCGTAGCCGTCGTGCCCTTGGTTCCACACGACGACGAGGTGCCCTCCGTGGACGCCGCCGTCGGGGTAGCCGGCGGCCATCAGGAGCAGTGCCGCGTGGTGCGCGACGGTCGTGCGGCGCCGCAGCTTCAGCCGCGCCGGCTCCCAGATGTCGGGCTGCTTGCCCGGCCTTGCTCCGATGAGCTCGAGGTCGCGCGGCGTCAGGGCACAGCAGGTCGGCGATGGCACGGGCACGTCGACGGGCCAGTCGCCATCTGTGGTCGTCGTGAGCGAGAAGTTGCCGCGCCGGCCGCCGGCGAGGACGTGGAACGGGTCACCCGATCCCCGCGGCTTCGTCTGCAGGTCGGTCAGGTACTCGGAGCGGCCGTGGGCGAGCGTCTGATACCTCACGAACCAGCGTGCCCTCGGCAGCCGCGTGGGGCACAGCACTCGTATGTCGCGCCGAGGCGCGAGTGCCGCACAGCGCTGACGGTCCGCCGGGGTACTCGCGGCAGCTGCTCGAGTTGCAGGCCAGCAGTGAGTGCGAGAGCTCGCCTCGCGCTGTTCGCGGCGCCCGCGGGGGTCAGCTCTGCCGGGAGATCCAGGCCAGGATGCGGCGAGAGTGGGTGATGATCGTCCCGTCGGGCAGCTCGAGCGCGGGCAGCTTCGTGTCTCCGGTGGCCTCGCGCAGCTCGTCGCGCGAGCCCTTGCGGAGGACGGGATCGGATTCCCGTGCGCGGCGATCACCTTCTCGTACTGGATCCCCGCGGCGCGGAGTGACTCTTGTACCCGGCGACATGGATGTATCCGCGGACCCCCGTCGTCGCCGTGGCACACGTACAGCGTCGGGGTTTCGGCCACCATGGGTTCTTCCTCCGGTTCGCGCGCCGGCCATCGATCGGTACGGCTGTTGCCGATCGCACCGCCTGGTTCTCGGGCTATCGGATCCAGAGGTCGGAGGCAACCGCGCCGTCACTAGCATGCCGGCGGTGAACGTCCTCGCGCTGTATGACATCCACGGCAACATCGACGCGCTCGAGGCTGTGCTCACCGATCCGCGGGCGGCGGATCCTGATGTCGTGGTCGTCGGGGGCGATGCGGTTCCGGGTCCGTTCGCGGGCGCGACGCTCGCTCGTCTGGAGGCGCTGAGCGTTCCGGTGCGGTGGATACGCGGCAACGGCGAGCGCGAGGTCGCGGACGCCGTCGCCGGGCCGGCGCCGGCGCCGGCGGACGACGATCTGGCAGCTCGCACGGCCTCGATCACGGCCGCCGAGATCGGCGACGACCGGGCGCGCGCGCTCGGCGAGCTGCCATTGACGCTCGAGCTCGACGGCGTGCTCTTCTGCCATGCCAGCCCGCGCCGCGACGACGAGATGCTCACCCGGCTGTCATCGCCTGAGCGCTGGACCGACGCGCTGGCAGGGGGCGACGCGGCGCTCGTCGTGGCTGGCCACACGCATCAACAGGACGATCGTGTCGTCGGCAACGTGCGCTTCGTCAACGCCGGCAGCGTCGGGCTGCCGTATGAGGGGGACGGCGCCGCACGCTGGCTGTGGGGTGCCGACGGCGTCCCCGAACTGCGCCAGACCCCATACGACGCCGCCCGCGCCGGCGCACGGATGCTCGCGTCCGGCTGGCCCGACGAACGGTCCGTCAACGCGGCGCTCGTCGAGCCCGTGGAGGCGATCGTCGTGACGCGGATCTTCGAAGACCTCGCCACCCGCTAGCAGTCGCGGCGACGTCCAACCCGGCGACACCGTCGTGGTCCAGGGCGCCCAGAACGGCTCGGGCACCGTCACCGCCGGCACGGTGACGGCGACCGCGAGCACGGCGAGCAAGTGATCCAGGGCCCGCCCGTCGTCGCGGACGACGGGCGGGCCGACCGGTCAGCTCACTGGAGGTCGGCGCGGGAGACCGTCATCTCGCGGCCGGCTGTGCCGCTTCCAGCAGGGCGTCGAGCAGCGGTCCTGCCTGGTGTGGGAAGCGCGTGCGGGCGTAGGCGGCGATGTCCCTGTAGACGGGTCGTCGCAGTCCGCGCATCACCGCATCGAGCCCCGGGGGAACGGCGTTGTCCGGTACGAAGGCCGGCCCGACGCCGGCGGCGGCGAGCCGGACGACGGCGGCAACCTCGGCGAGCTGGGCCGCCAGCTTCGGCGTGAAGCCCGCTCGGGCACACGCCCCGTGCAGCCATTCGGCGAGGCCGTGGTCGCGGTCGAAGGCCACCCACTCGCGCTCCGCCAGGCTCGCCAGATCGATGCGCTGAGCGCTTGCCGCGGGATCGTCGGCGGACAGGAGTACGACGAACTCCTCGCGGCCGAGGATGGTGGTCTCGCCAGTCCAGCGCCGGGGCGGGGGACCGATCGCGAAATCGCCGACGCCCGAGGCGACGGCGGCCTCCAGTGCGTCGTGGTGC
>DATHJG010000222.1:0-2160 GCA_035489875.1 Solirubrobacteraceae bacterium
TCCCCGTTCCGCGTGTTAGCACCTGAAACCGGACATCTGGGGCCTCCTTCTTTCGCTCGCGTTTGGGCTTGGCGGGCTGGCTGTGCGGCTTCGTGTTGCCTGGCCGCAGGTGGCCTACGATCCACTCCGTCATGCGGGCACCAGCTCTCGCTCGCGCTCGCTGATGGACGGGCCGTGGCTGATGTCGGAGTGGACGTAGCGCGCGGTCAGCGCGACCTCGTCGGTCTCGGTCAGCCGGTACAGCTCGCAGCCCGTCTCGGCCTTCGAGAACCAGTGCCACTCCTTGTGGTCAGGGCACCACGCGACCCATAGCTTCGAGGGAAGCATCTGGTCGGTCATCGCCTCGTCGCCGTCGGCTGGGCCGCCCTCAAGCCTTACGTTCCAGTCGCTCACCTTCGTCGCTCGCTTCCTGTAGCCGCTACGACCATCACCACGAGCAAGACCAGCACGGTGAACAGCCTCCAGCCGATCTCGAACTCGATTACTCCCATTCTCCCATCCCCCTCTACGTAGGCTGGTCGCCGCGCGCGTTGCGCTTCCACTCGGCGATCAAGTTCAGGTCCTTTGTCTCCCACAGGTGCAGGCAGTGCGGGTGGACGTTCACCCACCACGAGCGCGGAGGGACGCCGATGACGAAGGCGACGCCGGGGCGCAGGTCGTGCGCGGCTTCAACCATCTCCTCCCAGCTCGGCACGCGGTCGCGGTGCGACACGCTGATGTGCCAGCGCAGGTCGCCCTTGACCACGGGCTCGAAGCCGACGAGCGCCATCAGCAGGCCGCTGCGGAACGTCTTGGGGACCGGCGCGTCGATCCCGTGCGCGGTCTGCCACATCTTCACGAACGCCTCGTTGGGCTGTTCTTCCCACCGTCGTGCTGTTGCCATCTCTCACCCGCGATCTGGCACCCAGGGCGGGCGATGGTGCTCTCCGCAGAGCCAGCGCACGTCCAGGGGCCGGTCGTATTGGTCGTGGTGCGCTTCGACGCGCACCTTGGTTCCGTCGCTACGAGGCGTGCCGTGTTCGATGCCGCAGACCTCGCAGGGCTGCCTCGTGATGCGCCCCGCCCGCACCGCGCGTTGCACGGCGTCGCGCGCCGCTGCCTTCTCGGGGTAGCGCTCCTCGTGGCGCTTGCGAGCCACGCGGTTCGTCGCGTACTGCTTGAGCGGGTCCTTCTTTCGCTTCCAGCGGCGCCGCTGCTCGGGCGTCATCGCGTCGTACATCGCCTTCTTGCGGATCCGGTCGCGGCACTTCACGCAGATGCCGCAGGAACAGGAGCGTGGCCTACCCACTTTCGATCAGCCTTGGGTTGTCCTCAGCGATCCGCTCGTACACCGTCCTGTTGTCGGGCAGGACGACGTGCGCGAGGAACGCCTCGGCGATGCTCTCGACGCCTTCCTCGACGGCGACGAGGCGCGCCTTGAGGTTCCAGGCGATCACGCGCCAGATGCGCTTGGCCTCCTGCTCGGCTAGCTCTATGCGGAAGTCCGCGAGCGTCTTGGTGCGGGCGTTCGCGGCCTTCGCGCGCGCGGCGGCTTCGTCGACCTTGTAGGGCACGCGCAGCCGGACCATCATCGCCCCGTGGGTGAACTGCACGACCGCCCACCACACGCCCTTGGTGTCGACCTCCTCACCGAACGCGAACTGCGTGGCGCCGTGGCGCCCGAGCAGCGCGCGGATCTCGGCTTGGGACTTCTCGATCGGGACCGTCGTTGTCGAGTAGGCGCGGCTCACCACGAGATCGCCGCCACGGTCCGATCGGAGCCGCAGAAGGGGCAGTTGAGGTCCTTGGGCTTGATAGACGCGATGACCTGCCAGTCGCGTAGGCACGCGAGGCACCGGCAGCGCCAGCTCATCGCGCGAGGCCCGCTAGTTCCGCTTTTGGGCTCGCAGTCTTCACGCCCCCGGTGATGCCCTCGCCGCCCATGTACCCGTAGTAGCGGGCGCACCGCTCGCTCCACGCCTTCGGGCCCAGCTCGATGTTGTGGTAGGTCCGCATGACGAGCGACACGGACGGCCAGCTCAGCCCCGAGCGGTACTGCCTCCAAGCGACGGCGTCGCAGACGCAGAAGGAACCCACGACGTAGCCCAACGGGTTGATGACGGGGAACGCCTCGCCGCACTGGACGCAGCCCTTCATCATCACCGCGTCGTTCACGGAGTC
>DATHJG010000223.1:0-5690 GCA_035489875.1 Solirubrobacteraceae bacterium
CGTGCAGTTGGAGCTCGCGCTGGTAGGGGTCGGTCAGCTCACGAAACGCGTCCTCGTCGCCGGCGCGTGCTCGGTCGAGGGTCTGCTCGGTCACGTCCGCATCCTCTCACCGGCTCGTCGTTTGACCCGCATCACGAGTAATGACGTCTCGCGGGCTCGAAATTCGTCGCTCAGTTTTCGCCCGGACGAACGCCTCGATAGGCATAGCCCCCAACTGAGGACACCGAATGATCCCGACACGAGACGTTCCCGATCCCCGCCGCTGGTGGGCGCTCGCGCTCCTCTGTGGCGCCTTCTTCATGGTGCTCCTCGACGGCACGATCGTGCTCGTGGCGCTGCCCTCGATCGGAGCCGACCTCGGCTTCTCGGAGCACGGCCTGCAGTGGGTGCTGAGCGCCTACGCGCTCACCTTCGGCGGCCTGCTGCCGCTCGGAGGACGGGCGGCCGACCTGCTCGGGCGCCGACGCCTGTTCATGACCGGTGTCCTGTTCTTCACGGCCGCGTCGCTCATGTGCGGGCTTGCCTGGTCGCCGGCGGCGCTCCTTGCGGCCCGCGTGATCCAGGGCGTCGGCGCCGCGATCATGACCCCGACCGCCCTCTCGATCATCTCCACCACATTCGAGGAGGGCCCCGAGCGCAACAAGGCGCTCGGGATCTGGGGCGGGCTCGGCGGCATCGGCGCCGCCGCCGCGTGGCTGATCGGCGGCCCGCTCGTCGACGGCCCCGGCTGGGAGTGGATCTTCTTCATCAACATCCCTCTCGGCCTGACCGCGCTCGCGCTCTCGCCCGTGCTCCTGCGCGAGAGCCGGGCTGCGCCGGCACGGCGCAGCTACGACCCCGCCGGCGCGCTCACCATCACCGGCGCGCTCGTCCTGCTCGTCTACGCGGTCGTCGAGGCCCCGGACGTCGGCTGGGGCGACGCCCAGACGATCCTGCTGCTCGCCGCCTCGGCCGCGCTCCTCGCCGCCTTCGCGCTGATCGAGTCGCGCCACCGCGCGCCGCTCGTGCCGCTCCGCCTCCTCCACTCGCGCACGCTCGTCGCCGCGAACGCGACGATGGTCCTCAACGGCGCCGTCGCGTTCGCCATGCCGTACATCCTCACGCTCTACGCGCAGCAGGTCCTCGGCTACTCGGCCGTCGAGTTCGGCCTCGGCTCGGTCGTGCTCGCGATTGCGGTCACGGTCGGCGCGGTCGTCGCCCAGGCCGCGGTCCTCAAGGTCGGCTTCCGGCCGGTCGCCGCGACCGGCATGGCGCTCATGGGCGCGGCGGCGCTCTTGCTCACGCAGGTCTCCGTCAGCGGCAGCTACCTCGGCGACATCTTCTTCGGGCTGCTCGTTGGCGGTCTCGGGATCGGCGCCGCGTTCGTGAGCGCAACGGTCGCCGCGCTCGCGGGCGTCGCCGAGCACGAGGCCGGGCTCGCCTCCGGTCTCAGCAACACCGCCCTGCAGTTCGGCGGCGCGCTCGGCGTCGCCATCATCACGACCGTTGCCGTCTCGCGCTCCGAGGACTTCTTGGCGGCAAACGAAGGCGCGAATGAGCTCGTCGTGCTGAACGAGGGCTTCCAGGCCGCCTTCCTGGCCGTCGTCGTGCTGGCCGCGATCGGCATCGCGCTCGCGCTCCTGCTCCCCGGCCGGCCGCACAAGGCAACGCACGAGCGGCTGGAGTCCGTCCCGGCGACCGGTCCCGCGGACTGAGGAGAGGGACAAGTGGCGAGGACGATCGACCCAAGTAAGGGGGCGATGCACGCCGGCGCGGCGCTCCGTGCGGGGGTGGGCCCACGCCCGGCGCCGCCGGACGGAGTGCTCGAGCTGCTGGAGCAGATGCTGGTGACAAGAACCGCAGACAACGCCAAACGAAAGGACAACCGAAATGGGAAAGATCGTGATCAGCGAGAACGTCTCGCTCGACGGAGTCATCCAAGACCCAGCCGGTGACGAGGGCTACGAGCGCGGAGGCTGGATTGGTCGGATCGCCGCCCTCCCAGAGCTGGCCAAGGTCACGCTCGACGAGGCGCTGGGCACCGAGGCCCTGCTGCTGGGTCGGCGGAGCTACGAGTGGTTCGCCGCGCGGTGGCCATCGCGAACTGGCGAGTTGGCGGACAGGTTGAACAGCCTGCCCAAGTACGTCGTGTCCTCGACGCTCGAGAATCCCGACTGGAACAACTCGACCGTACTGAAGGGCGACGCGGTCAACGAGGTCTCAAGGCTGAAGCAGGAGCTAAACGGGGAAATCAACGTCCCCGCCAGCTTCCAGCTCGTGCACACGCTAATCGAGCACGACCTCGTCGACGAGCTGCGGCTGAAGATCTTCCCGGTCGTGCTCGGGGCCGGCGAGCGCCTCTTCGGCGAGACCAGCGACAAGAAACCCATGCACCTCGTTGACACCAGGACCATTTGTGACGGCGTCGCCATCCTCACCTACGAGACCGTCGGAGACGCTGAGCGGGAGTCGGACGGCGCCAGCCTTCAGGACGAGCGCGCGGCCGCGCTCCGCCGGGCGGGCATCCGGGAGAGCGCATAGAGAGCAGCAAGCGACAAGAACGGCTTGAGCACTTCGGTGCTCAAGCGCGTCGCGCCCAGACTGGCTGAGACGTCATGGCCGGCTCGCTCCCGCTTCGCGTGCGGTGCGGGCATCGCCGCTGGCGCTGAGAAGACGCCCGCGTCGGACGAGCAGCGACAGTCCCGGCCGCGGCAAGTCGCACTACCGCGTTCCCTACGAGAGCGGGCATCATCCTGTTGGCGTTTCCGACTCCTCCGTGTCGTCCATCTCAGCAGCGGGCGGTCGGTCGATACGACGTGCCGAGACGTCTCCCTTGCCCAGGCAGGAGTGTCCCCCGGCTCCTGCTCGTCGTCCGATGCGACGCTGAGCATTTCCCCGGCGCGACCGTCGCCAATGAAGTGCGGCGCCGAGCCGTGGCCGTCATCATCACCTGCTCACCCCACGGCCCATCCGAGGAGATCATGCGATGCCCGCTCTCCAGCTGACCGGCTTCGGCGAGCCGGCCGAGGTCGTGACGCTTGTTTCCCAGCCTGCCCTCGTTGCCGGTCGCGATGAGGTGGTCGTCGCGCTAGAGGCCGCGACCGTCCATCCGTCGGACATCCACCTGATCCGCGGCTTCTACGGGGTACGACCGCAGCTGCCGGCACCCCTTGGTGGCGAGGGGGTGGGGATGGTCGTGGAGGTGGGGCCCGGTGCCGACCAGGCGCTCCTCGGGCACCGCGTCGCGATCCTGCCGACCTATCAGCAGGGGACGTGGGCTGACCATGCCCTCGTCGGCACCCGAAATATCGTGGCGGTCAGCGACGAAGGTGATCCGCAGCAGCTGGCGATGATCGGTGTGAACCCGATCACTGCGCTCCTGCTCCTGCGTCTGTTCGGGCCTCTTTCCGAGGGCGACTGGATCGCGCAGACCGGAGCGAACTCCGCCGTGGGCCAGTACATCATCAGGCTCGCCGAGCGCGCCGGGATGCACACGCTCAACGTGGTGCGTAGCCAAGAGGCCGCGACGCAGGTCAGCGTCGCGGGCGGCGACCGCGTCGTGATCGACGGCGATGACCTGCCGGCCCACTTGCAACGTGTGCTCGGCGGGCGGGAGCTGGCCCTCGTGCTCGACTCGATCGGCGGGCCGGTCGTGACCAACCTCGCCCACCGGCTTCGCTTCGGGGGCAAGGTCGTGAGCTTCGGCGCGCTCAGCGGTCAGCCGACGGCGCTGGACATCCGCCAAGACCTGATCTACCGGAACATCAGCCACCACGGCTTCTGGACGTTCAACTGGCTCACGCGGGCGCCGCGTGCCGAGATCGACGCGGCCTATCAGGAGATCGTCGCCCTCGTCACCAGCGGCGACCTGACCGCCGACATCGATTCAACCTTCCGCCTCGCGCAATACGCCGACGCCCTGAGCCGCGCGGAGCAGTATCGGCGCCACGGCAAGGTCCTCTTCGTCTTCGGCGACTGACCTGCGGATAGGCTCGCCGCGTGATCGTCCCAAAAACCGGGCCTAACCCCGGCCAGCGCTCGTGCACACGCAAACCGGGATGGCGTAACGACGCCGTCTCCGGAGCCGGGGGGCACGCTGCATGGAGGGAGCACTGCCGCTCCCTCCTGAAGGCGAGCGCTCGATTCTCGGGCAACACACGCCCGCTCGGGACGACATGCGAGCGTCGTCGACGACCGTCCGCTCGCTATCGCTTTGCGCGATTTGCGAAAGCGACGGGGGTATGCCGAGAGCCAGCCGGGCGTCGGCTCGACCCCACGAAACATCGATCGGCAACGCGTCCAGGACCGCGAGCCGCTCCACACGGTCAGGGTGGTCGAGCGCGGCGCCTCGGACAGGAAAGCCGGGGTTCGTCACACCTTGACCGCGTATCCACCGAATCCGCGCTCAAGGGATTCGATCGCAAGCCGGGTTTGTTGAGGAAGCTCACGGGCGAGCTCGGAAACGCCTGCTCCGGCGAGCGTCCGGCGCCGGACGTAGTCGATGGTGGCGCGGTGGGCTCCCATCAACGCGTGGGCGGCGACCCAAGGCTCCAAGCTTTCCGAGTCGACACCGGTCTCGTCGGCAAGGAGTTGCGCAAGCGAGGCTGCGTAGCGCGCGAAGATCTCTCGCTCGCGCGCCAGGAGGGCTGGGCTGTCGGTGACGACGCGCGTGATCTCCTGGAGTTGCCTCGTGGCCTCGGCCGGGCCAGCTTCTTCCATCGCGAATACGCCCCGGGGCTTGAGGACGAAGCGGGCGAAGGCAGATAGCGCTGATTCCCCGCGCTTGCGTTCGCCTACGGTCGCGAGCAGCTCCGCCTCGAAAGCCTCGAGGCCGCTGTAGAAGAGGTCCTCCTTGGTCGGGAAGTAGTTGAAGACCGTTTGCTCAGCGACCTCGGCCTCGCGAGCAATGTCCGACACCGTCGTGGCCTCGAAGCCTCGCTCGAAGAAGAGCCGCCGCGCCGTCTCGGCGATCAACCCGCGCGTGCGCCGCTTCTTGCGCTCACGCAGGCCAAGCTGCTCGGCCCCCTCTGGCGTCTCCACAGTGTGGGGAGTATTGCAGCTACAGCTCTAGGTACACCCTAAACTTGGGGTTGCTACAGTAATGGTCAGTGGCCGTCCTTCCAGAGCTCCAACCGTTGCTGGCACGCATCCGTGCGGCGGGCGCGCCTGACCACGCGACGCCGGTCGCCCAGCGTCGGGAGCAGGTGCACGTCGGCATCGACATGCAGCAAGCTCACATGGTCGAGCCAGTACCGACCGCCCCGCACACCGACCACCGCGTGCGAGTGAGCGGCGGGGAGATCACCGTTCGCGTCTATAGCCCCGAGGTCGAGGAGGCGGTCGGCTGCCATCTCTTCGTCCACGGCGGTGGGTGGTGGATGGGGACCCTGGACCAGAGCGACCTGGCTTGCAGCCGGGTCGTGAACGAGGTTGGCTGCGCCGTCGTCTCGGTCGATCATCGCTGGTCGCCCGAGCGGCGATTTCCCGTCCCTGCCGAGGATTGCTACGCCGCGCTCAGCTGGGTCGCGTCGAGCGCCGGCGAGCTGGGCCTCGATCCCGGCCGAATCTCTGTGGGTGGCGTGTCATCCGGCGCCAACCTCGCGGCGGCGACGACGCTGATGGCCCGCGACCGTGGCGGTCCCGACGTCCTCGCCCAGAGCCTCGAGGTCCCGATGCTCGACCTGACGATGTCCCAGGCCTCGATCGAGGAG
>DATHJG010000224.1:0-6651 GCA_035489875.1 Solirubrobacteraceae bacterium
CTGAGCGCCCCCGCCGCCGCCAGCAGCGCGCTCTTGCCCACGCCCGGCGCGCCCTCGATCCGCAGCGCCGCACCGCGGCCCTCGCGGACGTCCCCGATGAGCGCGCGCAGCCGGCCCAGCTCGGCGTCGCGACCGACGAGCCCGCCGCCGTCGTCAACTCCCGCCATCGCGCGCACCCTACCGGCGCGCCTCCGATGCGCGACGGCGCGACGTCGCAGCGCGACCGGCGCTCGCCTACCCGGCCGCGTCCAGGATGGTCGCGAGCAGCCCCGGGAAGCGGGCGTCGAGCTCCTCGCGGCGCAGCGTGTTGAGCCGCGCCGTGCCCGCCTGGCGCTGGCGGATGATGCCGGCCTCGCGCAGCACCTTGAAGTGATGCGTGCAGGTCGACTTCGTGACCGGCAGCGCGAAGCTGCCGCAGCTCCGGTCGTCCGCCCGCGCCAGCCCGGCGACGATGCGCAGCCGCACCGGGTCGCTGAGCGCGTGCAGCACGGCCTGCAGCTCGATCTCGTCGAGCTCCGGGTGGGCGATCGGCTCCGCTGTCGTTGTCTTCATCGACTCATAGGTTAGTACGACGATCGTCGTACATGTGGTAGGGTACGGCAATCATCGTACAAGCAGTAGGAGACCCGATGCAGGAGACACGTACCCCCGCGCCCGTCGAGTCGGCCAAGCGGATCGCAGTGCGGCGCCGCGCGAAGCGCGGACTGGTCGCCGGATACATCCACGAGATCTCCCAGCGCCACACCCCCGTTCCCCAGAAGCAGCCGAAGGGCGAGACCGCAAGGGCGGCGTGACCATGCGGATCGGCGTCATCGGCAGCGGCAACATCGGCGCGGCGGCGGCGCGGCTGTTCGCCGCCGCCGGCCACGACGTCGCGCTCGCGAACTCGCGCGGGCCGGAGAGCCTCGCCGGCCTCGTGGACGAGATCGGCGACCGCGCCCGCGCGGACACCGTCGAGGGCGCGGCGTCGTTCGGCGAGCTCGTCCTGGTGGCGATCCCGTTCCACGCCTACACGGACCTGCCGGGAGCGCAACTCACCGGGAAGATCGTGGTCGACGCCGGCAACTACTACCCGGCCCGCGACGGCCAGCATCCCGCGCTCGACGCCGACGAGACGACGATCAGCGAGCTCCTGGCCGAGCAGCTCCCCGGCGCCCGCGTCGTCAAGGCGTTCAACACGCTCTATTGGGAGCACCTGCGCGACCGCGCCGGCGACGGGATCGCGCTGTTCCTGGCCGGCGACGACCAGCACGCCAAGGACCGGGTCGCGGCGCTGATCGCGGACATCGGCTTCGCGCCGGTGGACGTCGGCAGCCTCGCCGAAGGCGGCCGGAAGCTGCAGCCGGGCGCCCCGCTCTCGGGGGTCCAACTCACCGAGGCGGAGGCGCGCGCGCAGGTATAGTCGCCCCATGGCGCGGGCCATTCGCCGCACCGAGGTCAACGAATGCCGGCAGTGCTCGACTGTCTGTGACCGCGTGATCCATCCGTCGAGCTGCGTCGCCGCCGAGTGCCCGGCGCTCTACCAGTACGACGACCCGCTCACCGGGCGCCGGTACATGGGCTGCCTGCACAAGGTGTTCGCGACGGAGATCGACGTCGCGCTGTTCGAGGAGGCCGAGCGCACCCGCGCCGGCTACGGCGCCGTCAAGCTGGCGGGCGTCCCGCTCACCCGCTGCGCGTTTCACGTGGAACGCGCGTTCGACTGGGGCGAGCTGTCGGACACGTGCGTCAACCGCCGCTTCTTCGACTGGCCGGACGCGGGCGGCGGCGCGATCCGCGCGTTCGATCTGCGCGACCGGCTGGCCGGGTGAAAGATCCGATGCATTGGAAGCGCCCAGGCAGGATCCGCGCTTAAGATGCAGACGCCGCGGGCACCCGACGGCGGACGCTTGCGCATGATGGACCACCCCACCCGCCGAGGAAACTACGACTCAGGCCAGGACTACGTCCTGGAGTACGGAGACCTGCGGTTCACGTTCAACGAGCGCGACTTCTCGGAGCGCGTCGAGCAGGCCGCGCTCAAGCTCGGATTCGTCGCCGGCCGGCTCGAGAGCACCGAGCTGGAGGACCTCGTCAACCTCACCGTCAACGGCGAGGTCCAGGACCCCGCGTCGGGCCTCGGCGAGCACGTCAACGACTGCTGGCCCGAGCTGGTCGGTCCGGCCGAGCGGTCGCTCGTGCACTGGCTGCGCCGGCTCGTGTTCCGCTCCGCCTGGCTGGACCAGCGCGTGAAGGAGGGCGAGCTGGACGTCGCGTTCGACGACGCCACGCACTCCTTCGGCTACGTCCAGCCGGAGCGCGACCGCGAGCCGATCGAGCTGTCACCCGAGCCCAACTGGGGCAGGGTGGCGTACACCCGGCACTAGCCGGGATCGTCAGCCGCCGGAGCCCGGGGCCGCTCCTCCCTGCTGGCCGCCGAAGCGGCCGCCGCCGAAGCCGCCGGGCGTGACGCCGCTCGCGGTGGCGGTGATCTGCGCGGCCGCGACCGCGCCGCTCGCGGCGGTCGAGCCCGTGATCACGACGGTGTCGCCCGGGTGGACGGCGCCCACGCTGCTCTTCGCGGTCCGCGTCACCTCCGCCGAGGAGGTCGTGCGGACCTTGACGGTCGTGCCCTGGTCCGTGGTCACGTAGAGCGTGCTGCCGTCGACGCTCGAGACCTTGCCGGCCACCGGCGCGGTGCCGCCGCCCTCACCGGGCGCGGCCCCCGCGCCTTGGCCCATCCGGCCGGCGCCGAAGCCCTGGCCGGCGCCCGCGCCCGCCGCGGACTGCGGACCGGCGCCGGCGGCGGCGGGCTGCTGGCCGCGCTGGACCAGCACGCCGCCGATGAAGCCGAGCGCGAGCAGGATGACGACGCTCGTCGCCACGGTCCAGCGCGTGGCGAGCCGGCGCCGCGGCCGCGGCGGGAGCTCCTCAGCCTGCAAGGGTGCGTCCTCGAGCTCCTCGGTGAGCGGGTCGGGCGATGCGAAGGGTCGTGGCATGGGTGGCTCCGGGTCGGCGCTCATTCGAAACGCAGCGCGTCGATGGGTCGAAGGCGGGCGGCACGGCCCGCGGGGTAGGTGCCGAAGAACAGGCCGGCGAGCACGGAGGCGCCGAAGGCCAGGGCGATCGAGTAGACGGCGAGCACCGGCTGCACCCCGGCGATCGTCAGCCGGCTCACGGCGATGCCGACCGCGACGCCCAGCACGCCGCCGAGCATCGAGACCAGCACCGCCTCCGTGAGGAACTGCGCCAGGATGTCCGATCGGCGCGCGCCGATCGCTTTGCGGATCCCGATCTCGCGGGTCCGCTCGGTCACCGAGACGAGCATGATGTTCATGACGCCGATCCCGCCGACGAGCAGCGAGATCGCGGCGACGGCGCCGAGCAGCGTGGTGAACACGTCGGTGCTGGCGCTGGACGCCTCGCGCACGCTGCCCTGGTTGATCACGGAGAACCCGGGGTTCGCGGGGTCCGTCACGTCCAGGCGCTCGTTCAGGATCGTCTGGACCTCGGCCTGGGCGGCGTCGAGCGCGCCGCCCGACTTGGCCTGCACGACGATCGAGCCGAGCGCGCCGTAGCCCGTCAGCGTGTCCTGCACCGCGGTGATCGGGGCCAGCACGACGTCGTCCTGGTCCTGCGCGCCGTTGGAGCCCTTGCTCGCGAGGACGCCGATCACGCGGAAGCTCGACCCGTTGACCCGGATCGACTGGCCGACGGGATCCTGCCCGCCGAAGAGGTTCGTGACCACGGTCGCGCCCAGCACGGCGACGCGCTCGTGGTGCTGCACGTCGCTGCTCGTGAACATCGCGCCGGTGGCGATCGTGTTCGAGCGCGCGATCGCGTACGCGGGCGTCGTGCCGCTGAAGCTCGCCGGGACGTAGGAGGTCGAGCCGTTGACCAGCGTCGACTCGGATGCGTCGACCACCGGCGCAACGCGCGCGACGTCGGGCGCGTCGAACGGGTCCGACAGGGCGTCGGCGTCCGCCTGCGTGAGCGTGGCGGTGGCCCCGCCCCCGCCACCGGGGCCGAAGCCGCCGGGCTGGGCGCGGATCAGCAGCACGTTGCTGCCGAGCGCGTCGATCTGCGCCTGCACCTGGCGCTTGGACCCGTTGCCGACCGCCACGAGCACGATGACCGCGGCGACGCCGATCGTCATCCCGAGGATCGTCAGCGAGGAGCGCAGCTTGTTGGCCGCGACGCCGCCGAGCGCGACGCGCAGGGTCTCGCGGGCGTTCACGACCGCGCCACCTGGCGGCCCGTCCGCTCGTCGCCGACGATGCGCCCGTCGCCGATCCGGATCACCCGGCGCGCGCGGTCGGCGACGTCCCGCTCGTGCGTGATCACCACGATCGTGCGGCCCTCGTCGCTGAGGCGGTCGAAGAGGTCGAGGACGTCCGCGGTCGAGCTGGAGTCCAGGTTGCCGGTCGGCTCGTCGGCGAGCACGAGCGACGGGTTGGTCACGATCGCGCGGGCGAGCGCGACCCGCTGCTGCTGGCCGCCGGACATCTCCGACGGCAGGTGGGCGAGCCGGTCCCCCATGCCGACCTCCAGCAGGGCCTGACGGGCGAGCGCGCGCCGGTGGCCGCGCGAGACGCCGGCGTACGTCAGCGGCAGCTCGACGTTGGCGAGCGCCGACGTGCGGGGCACGAGGTTGAAGCTCTGGAACACGAAGCCGATCCGGCGGTTGCGCAGGTCGGAGAGCTCGTCCTCGTCATACGCGCGCACGTCGATCCCGTTGAGCCGGTAGCTGCCGGCGGTCGGGATGTCGAGGCAGCCGAGGATGTGCATGAGCGTGCTCTTGCCGCTCCCCGAGCTGCCCATGATCGCCACGTACTCGCCGCGCTCGATCCGCACGGACACGCCGCGCAGTGCGCGCACGACGACGTCGCGGCCGAGCGAGTAGACGCGCTCGACGTCGGTGACCTCGATGACGGGCCGGCGCTCGTCCGGCCGGCTCACGGGCCGGCCCCGCCGGGACGCAAGCCGCCGCCTCCGCCGGGGCGGAGGCCGCCCCCGGCGCCACCGAGCCCGCCGCCGGCTCCGCCGAGCCCACCGCCGCCGCCGAAGCGCCCGGCCGCGCCCTGGCCGGCGCCCTGGGCGGCGCTCCCGGCGTTCTGGCCGGCGATCGCGCTCGCGGACGTCACCACCACGCTGTCGCCCTGCTGCAGCCCGCTGAGGACCTGGGTCGACGTGTCGCCGACCACGCCGGTCTGGACGCGCATCTCCGTGCGGACGCCGTCGCGGTCGACCGTGACCATGCCGCCCTGGACGGCCTGGTTGGGCACGACGAGGCCCGAGGCCCGTCCCGTGACGATGTCGGCGGTCGCGCTCATCCCGGCCCGCACGCCCGACGCGCCCTGGTCCAGCACGATCGTGACCGGATAGCTCACCGCGCCCGAGCTGCCGGTCGAGGTGCTCGACGTGGGCAGGACCCCGATCGCGCTGACGTGGGCCGCCATCTCCTGGCCCTCGAGGGCGTTCACGGTGACGGTCGCGGACTGGCCGACCTTCACGCTGCCGATGTCGGACTCTGAGAGCTCGACGTCCATGGCGAGGGTGTGGAGCTTGACGAGCGTGATGAAGCCGCCGGTCGACGACGAGCTGCTGGAGTCGCTGCTCTGGCCGTTGCCGGACGTGCTCCCGTCGCTGCTGGAGCTCGGAGTGGTCCCGGACGCGCTGCCACCGCCGCTGACCTGGTCGCCGACCTGGCCCGTCACGGACGCGACCGTCCCGGCCATCGGCGCCCGCAGGTCGGTTGCCGCGACGGCGTCCTCGGCCTCCTGGACGGCGAGCTGCGCGGTCGCGACGGCGGCCTGGGCGGATTCGACGCTCGTCGCTGCCGAGCCGCCTCCGCCGCTCGCACCGCCATCGCCGCTCGCCCCTCCTCCGCCCGCGGCGCCGCCCGACCCGCCCGCGCCGCCCCCGCCCTGCGAGGAGGGTGTCGGCGTGGCGCGGGGGGTCGGGGTCGCCCGCGGTGTCGGTGTCGGCGTCGGCGTCGGGCTCGGGGTCGGCGTGGCGCCCGGGGTCGGTGTCGGTGTGGGGGTCGGCGTTGGGGTCGGCGACGGCGTCGGGGTCACCGCCGCCGCCAGCGCCACGGGCACGTAGGTCACGGTCGCCGCCGCCGCCGTGCTCGCCGACGCCGTGCTCGCCGCCGTCGTGCTCGCCGCCGCCGTGCTCGCCGACGCCGTGCTCGCCGACGCGGTCGTGCTGGCGGTCGTGGTCGAGGAGCTCGCGAGCTGCTGCTCGGCGTCGTCGAGCTGCGCCTGCGCAGCCTGCAGGGCGACCTGCGCGCTCGTGCGGTCGAGGCGCGCGAGCAGCTGGTCCTTGACCACGTGCTCGCCGGCCTTCACGTAGACGTGCGTCACCTTGCCGGACGTGGCGAAGTCGAGCTCGAGCTGCTTGGACGGCGCGAGGTTGCCCGTGCCCGAGACCAGCGACTCGGCGATCCCCTTGGCCACGGTCGCCGTGCGGGTCGTCGCCGCGCCCGCCGTGGAGTCGTCGCCCGAGGCCGCGACGGCCACCGCGCCGGCCACCGCCGCCAGGGCGGCGACGCCGAGCGCGATCGCCGGGGGGCCGGGACGCGACCCGCGCCGGCGTGCGCCGGCCGGCGCGGGCGCCGGCCGGGCGACCCGCGCCCGCAGCCGCCGGCGCCGTTCCGACGCCGGCGCGCTC
>DATHJG010000225.1:0-2084 GCA_035489875.1 Solirubrobacteraceae bacterium
GCGCCTCCGTGATCGCCGGCATGTGGGAGGAGGCGACCTTCCCGTCGCGCACGAGCGCGTCGCCGTCGACGGAGCCGGCGATCACGCCTCGCATGACCACGTCGGCCTCAGCCTGGTCGATCGCGCCGTCGGCGACGAGGCGCTGGAGCGCCGCCCGTGCCTGGGTGACGATGGGCTCGTTCTCCGCCAACGGCCCGGGGGCGCCCGACTTCGGACCCTGCTTGACGGATTCCGCGGCGCCCTTCGCGGCCTTGGTGGTCTGCGGTGTGGCGCCGCCGTCTGCGGCGATCGCCGCACCGGCGCCGGCCAGTGTCGCGGTGGCGGCGGCGATCGCGATGGTGCGCGCGGCCTGCCGGTGGCGGCCGCGGCTGTCGTGAGTAGTGGACATGCTGGAACGGTCGCAGCGACCGCTGAGCTGGTCCTGAAGGTCCGTCGGGTCTTCAGCCGCACTTCAGGTTCGCTGCGCGATACTCGCCCCATGAGCGCCGCGCCGGCCCGGGTGGTCGTCGTCGAGGACGAGGAAGCCGTGCGCGCGGCGGTCGTCCGCGCGCTCGCCGAGGACGGCTATGCGGTGGCGGCCTTCGCAGACGCGCGCGAGCCTCAGGCGATCCTGCGCAGTGCCCCGGACCTCGCCGTCCTCGACGTGCTGCTGCCGGGCGGCGACGGCTTCGCCCTGGCGCGGACGCTGCGCGCGCATCGCGACGTACCGGTCGTCTTCCTCACCGCGCGCGACGGCGTCTCCGACCGCCTGGCGGGCTTCGAGATCGGAGCCGACGACTACCTCGTCAAGCCCTTCGCGCTGGAGGAGCTGCTCGCGCGCGTGCGGGCGGTGCTGCGACGCACGGGCCGGCTCTCCGAGCCCTTGCAGGTCGGCGACCTGCTCGTCGACGAGTCGACCGGCGACGCCACGCGCGCCGGGCGTCCGCTAGGCCTCACGCCGACCGAGCTGCGCCTGGTCGCGTTCCTCGCGCGCCACCGCGGCAAGCTGCTGTCCAAGACGCAGATCCTCACGCAGGTGTGGGGGTATGACGCGTACGGCCCGAACCTCGTCGAGGTGCACGTCAGCGCGCTGCGGCGCAAGCTCGAGACGCACGGGTCGCGGATGATCCACACGGTGCGCGGCGTCGGCTACCGGCTCGTGCCGTGAGCACCGGGTCGCTGCGCCGCCGCGTCGCGCTCGTCGCGCTGCCGCTGCTGGTCATCGCGCTGGCCGGGAGCGCCGCCGTCGTCACGGTCCGCTACCGCCACGGTCTCGAGCAGGACCTTCGCAACCGGCTGCTCGCGGGCGCGAAGGCGATCAACGGCGCGTCAGCCGACGGAATGAACGTGAAGCTCGTCATGTCGGCGCTCGCCATGCAGGGCATCGACACGCAGGTGAGCGCCGACCCGGACCCGGCGCCCACGCAGCGAAAGCTGCCCGAGTTCTCACCCGAGGTCGCGTCGACCGGCCGGCTGCTCGTCGTGAGAACGCCGTTGGATGACGCGTTCGTTGGCCCGGGCCCGTCGGGATCCAGCACGGTCGCCACGCTCTCGGCAAGCCGCGCCAGCGTCGACCGCGCCGTCCGGCAGCTCGTCGTGATCGAGATCGCCGTGGCGCTCGCCGCGCTGGCGATCGCCGCCCTGCTGCTCCTGTGGGGCCTGCGGTCCGCCCTGCGACCGCTGGCGCACGTCGGCGCCGTCGCCGCGCGAATCGCCGGCGGGGCGCACGACGAGCGATTGCGGCCCGATCGTCCACAGACCGAGCTCGGCCGGATGGCCGCCGCCTTCGATCACATGGTCGACGAGCTCGAGGAGTCGATCGCGCGCGCTCGCCGCTCGGAGTCGGCGATGCGCCGGTTCCTGGCCGACGCGTCGCACGAGCTGCGCACGCCGATCGCCGCGTTGCAGGCGACCGCGGAGACGCTGCTGCGCGAGCAGCCCGACCGTCCGGAGCGCGACGAGCTCGAGGCGCGACTGGCCGGCGACGCCGCGCGGCTCGGGCGGCTCGTCGCCGACCTGCTCGACCTTGCACGCCTCGAGGCCAACGAGCAGCTCCTCCGCGAGCCGGTTGACGTCGGGACGGTCGCCTCGCGCGCCGTCGCCGA
>DATHJG010000226.1:0-2970 GCA_035489875.1 Solirubrobacteraceae bacterium
GGGCTCTCCGGGCGCGCCGAGCGGGATCCCGCCGATCTCGGCCGTGAGGTTCTCCCGTGCCGTGTCGACGTCGGTGCCGCCGGCCTCGGCGAGGCTCGTCAGGAGGCGCTTGATGGCCGGGGTCAGCGTCAGGCCCGGAGAGACGGTGTTGACGCGGACGCCGTCACCCGCGACTTGGAGGCTGAGCGACTTCGAGTAGTTGGTGAGCGCCGCCTTGGCGGCGGCATAGTGCCGAGCGGGCTGGCCGGCTGACGCGCGTTGCTGGATGACCCCACGCCGATCCCGGAGCGCTCGCCGGGATGCTCCTCGCCGTGGCCCGCGGCATGGAGTCGCTCGGCACAGCCGGCGCCGGCCGGCGGACCCTTCGCCAGACGGCGAACACCGCGCTCGCCGCCATCTCCACGGCGTAACCGGCGGTTGAGGCGTTCGGGCTGCACCCCTACCGGATCAACGCCAACGCCTCAGGATGGGACTAGTCCCTCTGCATTTGCACCGCGGCGCGGCACGGCTTTCGGGGCGGAGAGCGCCGTCTTGAGTTCACCGCGTGCCGTTATCCCGAGCTTCGGGAAGATGCGGTAGAGGTGGGTGCCGATCGTGCGGTGAGAGACGTAGAGCCGCTGGCCGATCTGCCGGTTCGACAGGCCTTGCGCGGCGAGCTGTGCGATCTGGAGCTCTTGGGCGGTCAGCTGATCGCGGGCCGCCGGATCTCGACGCCGGCTCGACTCCCCTGAGGCGTGGAGCTCGCGTCGGGCGCGCTCGCTCCAGGACATGCAGCCGAGGGTGTCGAAGATCTCGCGGGCGGTGCGCAGTGGGGTGCGGGACTCGGCGATTCGACGCTGGCGGCGCAGCCACTCGCCGTGCGCGAGTAGGAGTCGCGCGCGTTGGAAGGGCCAGCGTCCGAGGTCCGCGGCGAGGGCGTCGTCGAAGCGCCGCTGCGCTTCGGGTTCGTCGTGTGCGAGGAGCGCGCGCGCGTGTCGCAGGTTCAGCTCGATCCAGACGGCCGGCCGCGGGCCGGCGGTCGCCTCGACCTGCGCGAGCAGCCGCCTGCCCTCGTCGACGCGGTCGACGTGGACAGCGGCCTCGGCGAGGTCGCCGATGAGCCAGCCGGCGACGACGGGGTGGTGCGCCGGATCGGTCGGGTCGAACAGTCGCCGGGCGCACGCGAAGGCGTCTCCGTGGCGGCTCTCTCCCAGCGCGCTGAGCACCCGTCCGAACTGAGCGAGGGCGACGGTGAT
Organism: Solirubrobacteraceae bacterium; assembly: GCA_035489875.1. Classification (GTDB taxonomy): domain Bacteria; phylum Actinomycetota; class Thermoleophilia; order Solirubrobacterales; family Solirubrobacteraceae; genus DASQMT01. The sequence goes on from DATHJG010000226.1 coordinate 1,236, forward strand.
CTTGCCGCCGGCGGCAAGGCCCAGCTGCTCTGCGCGGGCGGCGCCGCGCTCGGCTGCGTCCGCGTCGCCTCGCATGCCGGCGACCAGGGAGACGACGGTCTCGCCACCCGCGATCCAGAGTGGTCCGCCGAGCTCGGTCGCGAGTCGCCGCGCTTCCTCGCCGGCGGGAAGAGCGACGTCCCATTCGCCGAGGAACGCGGCGACCATGCCGTGGAGCACGAGCAGCCGGGGTAGCTGGCCCAGCCGGCCCTCGGTGCGCGCGCCGGCGGCGGCGGACGCCAGCAGGTCCACGGCGACGTCGAAGGCACCGAGGACGAGCGCGGCGGGCCCGAGGTGGCGCGCGGACTCGGCATCGAGTGTCCGCGTGGCCGCTAGGGCCTGGAGCCGTGGCAGCACGTCGGCCGCGTGACGGGGCGGGTCTGCGCACGTGTAGATGGCCAGCACGCGGGGATCCGGGTGGTCAGCGCCGCCGAGCCGTCGAGCGGCGTCGACGAGGATGCGACGAGCCGCCGGTCCGGGGTCGTTCCACCAAGCGCGAGAGACCGCCAGCCAGAGGAGGTTGATGTGCAGGTCGCGATCGCCGGCGGCTCCGGCCCGCTCGGCCGCATCCACGACCCGAGCGATGCGCGCCTCGTCGCCGAGGTTGGGCGGACTGATCATCTCCTCGATCCAGGTCGCGCGGGCGCGCTCGACAGGGCCGCTGTGGTCATCGACCTCGCGCAGCAGCGGCGCGGCGAGCTGGGGCTGGCCGAGTTCGATGGCGAGCTCGGCGACCGCGAGGAGGCGGCGTCCCCGGTGCGCGGCATCGCTGAGCTCAGCCGCCCGCCGCAGCGCGGTGATCGCGACGTGGAGCGCCCCGCGACGGCGCGCCCGCCGCCCTGCCTCCTCGAGCTCGAGGGCCACGTCCTCGTGCTCGCCGGTGAGCAGCGCCGCGCGGTGCCAGACGCGGCGGTCCGGATCGGCCTGCAGGATGTCGGCGAGCGCCTGGTGCGCGCGACGGCGCTGCGGGACGCTCGCGCTGTCTCGCACCGCCGAGCGCATCAACGGATGCCGGAACCGCACCGACCGGACGTCGAGCTCCACGATCCCGGCCTGCGCGGCCGGCTCGAGCATCTCGATCGTCATCGGCGTCCCGCTGACGAGGGTCGCGGCGTCGCGGACCTCGGTGATGTCGTGCTGCTCGCTCAGGGCGGTGACAAGGAGCAGCAGGCGCGTCTCGTCCGGCAGCTCGGACACGCGCGCGGCAAACGCGCGCTCGAGCTTCGCGGTCAAGGGCAGCTCCCCGGCTGCGGCGTCGTCGGCCTTTTCGCGCGCCGCAATCGGTAGCTCCAAGAGCGCGAGCGGGTTGCCGGCGGACTCGCGCAGGATGCGGGCGCGAACCGCCGCGGGCAGGCGGCGGGCCGTGGTGTCGAGCAGCGAGACGGACAAATCGTGGTCGAGACCATCGACCCGGTGCTGGGGAATCCCCGCGGCGAGCAGCGGCGAGTCGTAGCCCTCACGGGTGGCGGCGAGCAGGACGATCGGGTCAGAGTCCAAGCGTCGCGCGACGAACGTGAGCACGTCCGCGGTTGGGCGATCGAGCCAGTGGGCGTCCTCGATGAGAAGCAGCAGCGGCCGGTCCGTCGAGGCCTCCGAGAGGAGGTCGAGCACCGCCATCGCGGTGCGGAACGGGAGCGGTGGAGGGTCGTCCGTGAGCCCGAAGACGGTGTCGAGGGCGGTCGCGAGGAGGGGCGGG
>DATHJG010000227.1:0-2485 GCA_035489875.1 Solirubrobacteraceae bacterium
GGCCAGCGCCCCAGCCGCTCCGGGTACGCGAGCGGCGCGGGCAGCTCCTCGCCGCCGACCCGTCGCGCGAGCCAGCCGGCGGCTCGCCCGATCGCCCGCCACGGGCTGATCAGCCGCCACACGTCGCCGAGCAGGAGCGACGCGAACGGCACGCCGACCCAGAATGCGACGTAGACCATCGTCGGCGCGAGGTTGTCGAGCTCGCTCGCCGTCCCGGCGAACCCGGCGTACGCGGTGACGAGCAGGACGAACACGCCGAGCGCACCGAGCAGCACGTCGGCGGCGACCGGCAGGCGCAGTAGCCGCCGCTCGGGCCAGCGCTGCAGCTTCGGCGTCGACCACAGCGCGGCGAGCGCCGCGAACGACACGACGAGCACCGCGGCCGCCGCCGCCGCGAACACCGCCTCCGGAATCGGCAGGTCGGCCCGGCCGACGATCCCATGGGCGAAGACGATCACGGCGCGGGAGTGTAGGAACGGCGAGGGCCCCGACGAAGCGGGGCCCTCGTGTACAGCGTCTGCCGGCGCGTCGGCGCTACTTCTTGCACCTCACGCTGGTCGTCGACGTCTCCGGCGCCGGCACGGTCGAGCCGTCGGCGCGGGCGGTGAACGTCAGCTTGCCGGTGAACTTGTGCTTGCCGGCCTTGCAACCGATGCTGGAGACGAGGTAGTTCTTGCCCTTCTTGGCGCTGAAGACCTGATCCAGGCCGGTCAGCGACGCATCCACGCCGCCCGGCCGACGCAGCTCCTCCGGGATCCGGATGCGGAGCTTCGTGCCGCCGCCCGTGATCTCGCCGGTGATCGGCGACTGCACCGCGATGCCCGAGCCGGACTCCGACGCGACGTAGAACAGCAGCGTGTTGGAGTCCTGGACGAACGGCTGCACGGTGAAGTTCAGCGGCGAGGGCACATCGCCCGCCCTGCCGAGCAGCGCGTTGGCCGTCCCCTTCGGTCCGGCGGCGCTGGACGCGCAGGCGGCCGGGCCCTCGAACGCGAGATCGTCGACCGTGCAGTTCCCCAGCCCCTTGCCCGACATCTTCAGGCCCTTGGGCAGCGTGAGGTCGATGAACTCGACCGTCGTGCCGGGCTTGTCGACCTTCTGGACGAAGCCGATCTTCGTGTTCTTCGGCTTCTTCTTCGTGCCGGCCTTGCTGGGGGAAACAGTGGCCGTGAACACGACGTCGGACGTCTGGGCGACGGCGCCCGCACCCAAGGTCAGCGTGGCGGTCGCGGCGATCGCGACCGTGAGCAGCTTGCGCAACTGAGCTTCTCCTCCTCGAAAGGAATGGACAGGGGGCGACCAGAGCCGGCCGCCCGCCAACTGGCGAATAGAACACCCTACTTCCCAGAAGTTGCGCCGTTACAGCGAAGTTCACCCCTGCTAGCTTCGAGCGCATGCGCGCGCCGGAGCACGCGATCCCCGCCCCGCCGTTCCCCGGGGGGCTCACGTGGGTCAACACGGCTCCGCTGCGGATGGACAAGCAGCGCGGGCGGCCGGTGCTCGTCGAGTTCTGGGACTTCTGCCGCGTGAACTCGCTGCGCACGCTGCCGTACCTCGCGGCGTGGCACGAGCGCTACGCGGACGACGGGCTGCGCGTGATCGGGATCCACGCGGGCGGCTTCCTCCCCGCGCGCGTGACGGAGGACGCGGTCGCGGCCGTGGAGCGGCTCGGGATCGAGTACCCGGTCGTGATCGACGAGCGCCTTGAGCTGTGGGACTTCTACGGCAACGAGGGCTGGCCGGCGCGCTACCTGTGGGACCAGCGGGGCGCGCTGTACTCGCTCCACTACGGCGAGGGCGCGTACGCCGAGACCGAGCGCGAGATCCAGACGCTGCTGGGCGTGGAGCGCGAGCCGCTCGGTCCGCTGCGACCCGAGGACGAGGAGGGCATCCTGCTGCCCGCGCAGACCGAGGACCAGCCCGGCGCGTACTCGGGGCCGTACGAGGCCGGCGGCGTGTGGGCGGTGCTGGAGGGCGCGGGCGAGGTCGTCGCCAACGGCCGCGCGATCGCGGTCGCCGAGCCCGGCTGCTACCCGCTCATCGAGCACCCGCGCCACAGCGCCGGCGTGCTCGACCTCCGCGTCGGCGCCGGCGTCACCTGCCACGCCACATGCTTCACTCCGGGTACGGCAGCTCCAGGTGCGCGGCCGGGATCGACTCCAGCAGGCGGATGAGCCGCGGCGGCCCGCCGTCCTCGACCACCACCGCGGTGCCCGGCCAGTAGGGCGACGCGTTCGGCGTGTCGGAGAGGAAGTGCGGCTGGTAGACCCACGAGCCGGTGTTGTGGAGCCGCGTGCCCGCCGTGGTGGTCCACTCGCCCGGGTCGTCTGGGGGCCACGGCCCGGACCGGTGCGTGTGGCCGAAGATCACGTGCGGCGCGGTGACGCCGAGCCGGCGCAGCACCTCGCGGATTCCGCGTAGCCCCCCGCGCCGCAGCGCCGCGCCGGAGAGGTCGCGGTCGACCGGCCCGAGCCCGAGCGCGTTG
>DATHJG010000228.1:0-3233 GCA_035489875.1 Solirubrobacteraceae bacterium
CGCCCATGTCGACGCCGAGGCGGAGGAGCCCGCGTGGCTGTTCTACACCTCCGGCACGACGGGCCGGCCGAAGGGCGCGACGTGGACGCACCGCACGATCCGCGTCGTCGTCATGAACTACCTCGCCGACCTGCACAACATCGTGCCAGGCGAGATGGTCCTCCACGCGGCGCCGCTGTCGCACGGCAGCGGGATCATCGCGCTGCCCGCGATCGCGCGCGGGGCGGTCAACGCGATCTTCGAGCCGCGCAGCTTCGAGCCGAAGCTCCTGTTCCAGGCGATCGAGCGGATGAAGGTGTCGCACATCGCCTTCCTGGCCCCGACGCAGATCGTGCGGATGCTCGAGGACTTCGAGCCCGGCGAATACGACCTGAGCAGCCTCCGCGCGATCACGTACGGGGGCGCCCCGATCTACGTCGAGCACCTCCGCCACGCGATCGACGCGTTCGGACCGATCTTCGTGCAGCTCTTCGGCCAGGGCGAGGCGCCGATCACGATCACCGGTCTCACGGCGGCCGCCCACGCCGAGCTGCTGGCCGGCGACGACGCGCGCATCGCGTCCGCCGGCCAGGTCAGGACCGACGTGGAAGCCCGCGTCGTCGACGAGGAGGACCGGCCGCTGCCGCCGGGCGAGGCCGGCGAGGTGGTGGTGCGCGGCGACGTCGTGATGGCCGGCTACTGGAACGATCCCGAGGCCACGGCCGAGGCGCTGCGCGGCGGCTGGCTGCACACGGGGGACATCGGCTCGTTCGACGACCGCGGCTACCTGTTCCTGCTCGACCGGGCGAAGGACGTCATCATCACCGGGGGGAACAACGTCTATCCCCGCGAGGTCGAGGAGGTGATCGTCGAGCACCCGGCCGTCGCCAACGCCGTCGTCCTCGGCGTTCCGCACGACTACTGGGGCGAGGCCGTCCACGCGGTCGTGGTCCTCGAGGCCGGCGCGCAGGCGGCGCCTGAGGAGATCATCGCGTTCTGCGGCCGCAGCCTCGCGGGTTACAAGAAGCCGAAGGCCGTCGACTACGTGGACGCGCTGCCCATCAGCGGCTACGGCAAGGTCCTGCGGCGCGAGCTCCGTGAGCGCTACTGGACGGGACACGAACGCAGGGTCGGGGGCGGCGGAGGACTGATGACCGCCGGCGCCCGGGCGGAGCGCGCGGATGCCTGAGCCGGTGCTGCTCGCGGGCGTCGGCATGACGCCGTTCGCCCGGCACCCGGGCCGCGGGGTACGGGACATGGCGCGCAGCGCGGCGTTCGAGGCGCTCGACAACGCGAGCGTCCCCGCCACCGACGTGTCGAAGATCTACTTCGGCAACGCGGCGGACGGCGTGATCTCGCATCAGGAGATGATCCGCGGTCAGGTCGCGTTCCGGCGCAGCGAGCTCAGCGGCGTTCCGCTGGTCAACGTCGAGAACGCATGCGCCTCGGGTGGGAGCGCGCTGAACCTCGCGTGGGAGTCCGTGGCCGGTGGACGGTCCGACGTCGCCCTCGTCGTGGGCGTCGAGCAGCTCACGCACGCGGAGAAGTTCCGGACCTTCGCGGCGCTGCGGGGATCGACGGACATCGACGAGATCGGCGAGGCGCCGTACGGTGAGGTCGCGCCCAACTCGGTCCTGATGGACTTCTATGCCGAGGAGGCGCGCGACTACCTCGCCGAGACCGACGCGACGCCGGCGGATCTCGCGCAGGTGGCCGTGAAGAACCGGCAGAACGCCGCTCACAACCCGCTGGCGCTGTACCGCGGTCCCCAGACGGTCGAGGAGGTGCTGGCCGGCCGCACCATCGTGTCCCCGCTGACGCTCGCGATGTGCTCGCCCGTCACGGACGGTGCGGCCGCGCTCGTCCTGTGCTCACGCGAGTACGGGGCGCGGCTCAACGGCCGGACCCTCGAGATCCTCGCCAGCGAGCTGCGCGCCGGGCGCGAGCGCGGCAGCTCCCCGGTGGCCGACGCCGCCGCCGCCGCGTTCGCCGCGGCGTCGGTCGGTCCGGACGACCTGGACGTGCTCGAGCTCCACGACGCCGCGGCGCCGGCCGAGCTCATCCAGTACGGGGAGGTCGGACTCTGCGGGCCCGGCGAAGGTCATCACATGCTGCGGCGCGGCGAGACCGAGCTCGGCGGCCGGATCCCGGTGAACACCAGCGGCGGCCTGATGAGCCGCGGGCATCCCCTGGGAGCGACCGGCTGTGCGCAGATCGTCGAGCTCCACGATCAGCTGCTCGAGCGCGCCGATGGGCGGCAGGTCGACGGCGCGCGGCTCGGGATGGCAGTGAACGCCGGCGGCTGGCTCGGCGGTGCCTACGCCACGGTCGTGGCGACGATCGTCGCCCGGACCAGCTGAGAACCATCGAAACGCTGTGCGACATGACCTCGACGGCTACGGCACATCATCCAACAAGCGCTTGTTCGCCGCACGGTGGGCAGCGCGAGGCATGAGGAGGGGAAGGCGATGAGGTTCAGGCTCTCTCGGAGATCGCAGGTGCTCGCGCTTGCCGCGGTGTCGGCGTTCGCCGTCACCGGATGTGGCGGCGACGAGGAGGCGACGGGGAGCGGCGCTGCCGGCGGTTCGTCAGCGGCAAAGGGGACGCCGGTCAAGCTGATGACCATCAGCGCCGTCGGCTCGCCGCTGACGAACTATCCGGACATCGAGGCCGCGACGAAGGCCGCCGCGGACGCGATCAACAAGTCCGGCGGCATCAACGGCCACCCGATCGAGGCGACGTTCTGCAACACCAAGGGCGATGCCAACGGGTCGACGACGTGCGCGCGGGAGGCGGTCAAGGAGAAGGTCGCCGCCGTGGTCGGCGATCTCGACATCTTCGAGCCGGTCAGCTTCCCGGTGCTCGAGAAGGCGAAGATCCCGGTCGTCGGCCAGCACCCGGCCGGGGCCGAGAACGACTTCAAGTCCGAGTACTCGTTCCCGCTGCAGAGCGGCAATGGCGCGGGCTACGCCGCGTTCGCCTACGCCGCGGCAAAGGAGGGAAAGAAGCGGTTCCTGATCGTCACCATCGACCTGCCGATCGCCGCCACGCAGAACGCGTGGGCCGAGGCGGGGGCGAAGGACGCGGGGCTCGAGGTGCTCCCGCAGGTGAAGATCCCGGCGGAGGGCGTCACGGACTACACGCCCTACGTGCAGCAGGCCAAGTCGCAGAACGCGGACGCGATCCTGATCGTCCAGGGCAACGCCGGGACGCAGGGCGTCCTCAAGGCCGCCGACGCCGTCGGGCTCGACGCG
>DATHJG010000229.1:0-5480 GCA_035489875.1 Solirubrobacteraceae bacterium
ACTGGCGAACTGGACCTGCCGGGCGGCCAGCGTGCGCCAGGACTCGACGTCCCACAGGTCGAGGGCCACGATGTTGCCTGCTCTCCCGCCGGTGAGCCACAGCCAACGATCGACGTCGTCGCCGCTAATGACCGGGGCGAGGAGCAGCTCCCGAGCCCGTTGCAGGGACGGCAGCGCCGCCGCGTACAAGACCGATCGCCGTCTCCGCTGCATGTTGAACCGGTTGGGGAACGACGCTGTGCAGGAGCAGAACAGGAAGTCCGAAGGCAATCAACGTCGCCGCGTGGCCGAGGCCCCATGCCAACCCAAGTTGCCCCGCCCGGCGCGCCGCCTGCTCCCGTCCACCCGCCACGAGCGTGGTCACGGCGACCAGGTGGTCCGGGTCGGTGGCGTGGCGTAGGCCAAGGAGCACCGCCACCGCGAGGATGACCCAGATCGAGGCGCCGTTGAATATCGCGGCGAGTCTTTCGTCCAAACCGAGCATCGGCGCTCCGGCGGTGGCCGATCAGCCGGTGGTCCCGGACCCAGTCGCCGCGGGGCCTCCGCGCCACCAGTCGGTCACGAGGGTCGCGTACTCGTCCGCGGCGTCTTCCCAGGTGAAATGCCCGGCGTCGACGATGTCGAGCTTGCTGTTGGGTAGCCGCTCGTGAAGGTACTCAGCGTTGATCGGGGGGACCGCGGCGTCGCGGGCGCCGGCGATGATCTGTACCGGAGTGTGGATGTCCGCGAGGAGGTGCCGGAGGATGGGAAGCTCGGTCGGATAGCTGCGTACGAAGCGCATCGACTCGACGAAGCGGTCTCCCTCGTAGGAGGAGAGGTAGTCCTCGAGCACATGCTCCGGAAGCGGATAGCGCTCGAGGTCGTCGAGCGCGCCGGCGATGATCTCTCGGCCGTCGACGCGTCGGTAGACGTCGAGATCGGGGGTCTCGATCCAATCCTTGAGCGGCGCACCGAGCTCGAGGGGGAACGCCGCGCTGCCGGATCCGACCACGAGGCTCCGCAGACGTCCGGGATGGAAGGCGGCCGCGAACAGGGAGGCCCCGGTGCCGGTGGCGGGACCGATGACGTGTGGTCGCTCGAGCTCGAAGGCGTCGGCGGCGCGGATGATGAAGTCGCCCATCACTCGTGGGGACAGCACCGAGTCGCTGCGCTGCGAATGTCCGAACCCGGGAAGGTCGATCGCCACCAGATGCGCTTGCTCGGCGAGCCGCGGCCAGATCGGCTCGAACGCGAGGAGGCTCTCGGGCCAAGGGCCGAGCAGCAACGCGTGTTCGTCACGGAGGCCGCTCTCGGCATAGCGGACGGTGATTCCGTCAATGGTGCGAAATCGTGGTTGAAGAGATCCGCTGAACCATCTACTCACGGAATGAGCTCCTGCCATCGGCTGGTGGGAGGTGGGGGATGCGTTTGCCAAGCCGCGTTCGGCAGAAACCCCGGCAGCGCGTTCCATCGTGACGGCGCCGCGCGACGTTCGCGTCCGTGAGTTGCCTAGCCTGAGGTCGCCGGCGGGCGAGGCTGAGAGCTCAGGACCAGGATCGGAGCAGCGTCACTGAGGAGCGCCAGCATCGGCGGGCGGCGCCTCGCTGAGGTCACCCTCCAAGGCCCGGTGAAGCTGGTTGCGCGAGCTGATGCCCAGCTTGACGAAGACCTTGTGCAAGTGGTACTCGACGGTACGCCGGCTGATGAACAGGCGCGTGCCGATCTCCGGGTTGGACAGCCCCTCGCGCGCCAGGCGAGCGATCTGGGTCTCCTGGGGCGTGAGCTCGTCGCTGGTCTCGATCGACCGCTTCCGGACGTTCTCGCCGGTCGCGAGAAGCTCGCGGCGGGCGCGGTCGGCGAAGGCCTCGATGCCGATCGTGTCCAGCGTCTCGTGCGCGATCCGTAGATGCTCGCGTGCGTCTGTGCGGCGGTTCTCCCGGCGCAGCCACTCGCCGTACAAGAGATGGGAGCGTCCAAGCTCGACCCGGATGCGGGTGCGGCCAAGCCGCTCGATGGACTCGCGGTGGAACGCGTCCGCGGCGTCGCCCTCGGCGAGGAAGGCGCGGACGCGGGCTTCGATCCCGAGCACCCAGTCGTTCGGGGTGGTGCTGGTGCGCTTGACGAGCCAGTCCAGCGTGGCCTCGACGAGCGGCGTGTCCCCCGTTCTCGATGCGGCTTCGGCGAGTTCTGGGATGACGAAGGCTCCGTATCCCACCGGGTCGAGGTCGAAGATCCGCCGCGCGGCGTCACGCGCCTGGTCATGACGGCCGAAGCCGTTGTGCAGCACCGAGCTCGCATACACCGCCGAAATGGCGCCCAACCCACCGCCTGCTGCCTCGCGCAGCGTGGCGTCGATCATGTCGCCGGCCTCCGCCTCCTGGCCGCGCCAGGCCGCGAGCATCATCTCGTTGTACACCACGGGTGGGTTGCCGGTCGCCTCCGCGATCAACCGCTCCTCTTCGATCATCGGCACGGCTACGCTCAGCTCGCCGGCGACCACATGGGTCCACGCCACGAGGTTCAACGCGAGCTGCAAGTGCACGAGGGCTCCCCGCTCACGGGCGAACTGCGCCTGGCGGACGGCCAGCGCATGCCACGAGTCGAAGTCCCACAGCTCGAGGGCGACGATGGCTCCGGCTCGCCCACCAGTGAGCCAGAGCCACCGGCTTGCTTCGTCGGTCCCGAAGTCCTCTGACAAGAACAGATGGAGTCCTCGAGCCAGCTCACGCCCCGCTGCCTCGTAGCCTTCCGTCGACCGCGCCGCCAACCCGTCGAGCAAGACATCGACCGACCGCCGCGGCTCGCGTGCGGGAGGCGCCTGGTTGACGGCCTCGGCCGCTTCGAGCAGGGCGCCGGGACGGTCCAAGTCGCTCGCGAACATCGCGGCCTCGAGCGCCTCGAGGTGGGCGGCCCGAGCGGAGCTGGCGTTGAGCGGCTCGAGGCGCTTGGCCGCGCTGAGCAGCAGTTGCGCCGCGTCGCGTCCGCGCCGCTGGTCGAACGCGATCTGCCCTCGCAGATGCTGTACCTCGGCGGATCGGAGGGGGTCGTGCGGGCCGGCCTCGACGGTCACCAGCAATCCCAACGCATCGTCGGGCGCGCCCGCGTCACGCCTCGCCCTCGCGGCCGCGAGCAGCCGCTGCGCACGACGCGCTGGTTCGGGCGTCAGCATCGCCGCGCGCTCGAGGAACGCGGACGCGGCCGCCAGCCCTCCTCTCGCCTGCGCTCGGTCAGCCGAGTGCTCGAGCTCCTCTGCGACCTGCTCATCGGGCCCGGTCGCGGCATGGGCTCGGTGCCATGCCCGGCGGTCGGGATCGACCGCGGGATCGATGACGTCGGCGAGCGCGCGGTGGGCTTCCTGGCGCTCCTCCGCAGACGCCGATCGGTATGCGGCGGAGCGCACCAACGGATGGCGAAAGCGCACGCGGGTGCCGATCTCGAGCAGACCGGCCTCGGCCGCGGGTCTGGCAGCCTGACCCGGAATGCCGAGTCGATCGGCGGCCCGCCATACGAGCAACGCATCCCCGACGGGGTCGGCGGCGGCGACCTGCGTCAGGCGCCTGGCCTGCTCCGGCAGAGCCTCGAGCCGACGTCGGAAGCTCTCCTCGATGCTCTCCGTGAGGGGCATTCGCCCGAGAAACCCGAAACCGCCGGCCAACTCCGCCGGTGTGAACCCGTGTGGGAGCTCCAGCAGCGCGAGTGGATTGCCTCGTGTCTCGCTGACGATCTGGTCGCGCACGCGCTCGTCCAACGGACCTGGAACCGCCGAGTCCAGCAGGGCGCGCGCATCCGCCTCGTCCAGCCCCTCGACGACGAGCTCCGGGAGGCCGGCCAACTCGGCGCTCGCCTGACGAGCCGCGATGACGAGGCCGACCGACTCCGCGCCCAGACGACGTGCGACGAAGGCGAGCACCTGCGCGGACGCGCGATCGAGCCACTGCTCGTCGTCGACCACGCAGAGCAGCGGCTGCTCCTCGGCGACCTCCGACAGGAGGCTGAGGACGGCCAGGGCGACGAAGAACCGATCTGGTGGCGAGCCCGCGTTCACGCCGAACGCCGTCTGGAGCGCCTCCCGCTGGGGGTTCGGCAGATGCTCGAGGCGATCCAGCATGGGCGCCAGCATCTGATGCAACCCGGCGAAGGCGAGCTCCATCTCCGACTGGACACCGACGACGCGCACGACACGGCAGCCCGAGGCGCGGTCGACCAAGTACCTCAACAATGCGGTCTTGCCCACGCCCGGCTCGCCCCGTACGACCAACGCCCTGCTCTGCCCCAAGCGAACCGCGTCGACGAGTCGGTCCAGCACGTCGCCCTCGCTGCGGCGTCCCGTCAGCCCTGCTGCACGCCCTTGGGTGAGGGAAGGTGTGCCCATCTGCCGAGGCCCGACGTTACACCTCGCGTCGACGCGGCTCTGTCTGCGCGAGGGCGCGAGGGGACCTCAAGTGCTGTCACTACCGAAGGAAGGGTGGAGCGTCCAAGGCCCTTGCCTCGCTGGCCGAGAACGGCGTCGTCGCGGCGGCGACGTCGTCTGCGAGCTACCTGCTCAGGTCACGCCGCACGGCGATCGCAAGCCGGTGCTGAAGGCATTCGATCTCGCGCCCTCGTACGACTGTGGCTTGACCGCCGGGCTGTCCGCAGGCCTCCGCTCCTCGGCGACCAGCGTCCTGATCCGGTCGATGAGGTGCGCGACTTCATCGGTCGAGCGTCGTGGCGCATGTCGGGGGACGGCGTGGCTGCATGCATTTGGATCGTTCATTGTTCGAGAACACCACGGCCGGAGCCGTCATCTCCTCAGCGAGATCCCCGGGACGGCTCACCAGTGCGCCGCGCCGCGCGCCTAGCGGCCGCCAGCCCGATCTCGCCGACTGGGGAGGCGGACTAGGCACCTCTTAGACGAGACATGCGCCGCGAGAGGCCATGTTCCACGACATGAGGCCAACACCTGAGATCGCTCGCGGCGCATTGCGCTTCCACCGGAGACGGAGTTGTGGTGGGACCGGGTCCGGTCGGGGGACTGGCAGCCGGGTCGGAGGTGCGTCCCGGTGACGACCGCGCTGTCCATTGCTCTCGCGCTCCTCTTCCTCGCCGCGGCTGCCGGGAAGCTCACCGGGCAGACACAGGAGATGGGCACCCATCTCGGGATCGACGCGCCGCGCTGGCGAGTCATCGGCGTGCTCGAGCTGGCCGGCGTCGTTGGAGTGTTGGCGGGGCTCGAGTGGGAGTGGCTCGGGGTCGCGGCGGCCGGCGGTCTGGTGTTGACGTCGATTGGGGCGATCGCCACGCACGTGAGGGCCGGCGACCCATTGAAGGCGGCCGTGCCGGCGTCCATCGGGCTCGCGCTGTCGTGCGCGGTCGTCGTTCTCCAGGCAACGTGATCTCACGTCCCCGTGAGCGGGACAGACGCGGTGACGATCGGCGGGCCGAGGCCCGAGCGGACGGACGCGGCGGCCAACCGCGTCCGCATCCTCGACGCCGCGGTCAGGATCCTGGCCGAGCAAGGC